>CALRNG020000168.1:0-7676 GCA_943369495.1 Rhizobium sp. Q54 | reverse complement strand
CTTTATGCCGTGCGCGACCAGCAGGGTCAGAAGACAACGCGGCTTCCGGCAAAGCCCGTCATCCCGCCCACAGATCGCCATAGCCTGAACAGCTGGATTTCCGGCCTGATCGACCTGAACAGCCCCCGGCCCGCGCCGACGCCCGACAGCCGGGAGGAGCATGTGCGCTACCTGCTGGCGCCCGGCACCTCGGGCAAGGAGCTGCCGACGCTAATCCCCCACCTGACGCGGATGACGCAGAAGGGCGTTATGGGCAAGGGACGGGCCGTGAAATTCCATATTCTGCAAGCCGCCCATGCCAATGGCGTGACGGAGGAGGATCGGCGGCTGGCGCATCTGTTCTTCAACGTCATCACCTATGACAACAGCCTGCCCGATGATGATGGCTTGCTGGCCGAGCTGCTGCCGCGTTTCATGGCCACAGGCCGGCTGCATTGGATGTCGTTCGAGAACCCGCCCCTGCGCTTAGGCCCGGCGCGGGGGGCGCGGATCGAATGGGCGTCGGATGCGCTTGGCCGGCAGGTGCCCCAGACCCGGCCCAGCGGCGGGGGAATACCGTTGGGAAGGGCGGCGGCGGCGTTCTGGTATCTGGATGCCGATCAGTGGCTATGCGGGCCGCTGGAGCTGCCCATCGCCCGACCGTTGCTGTTACAGGTGCTGCGCGCGCCACCGCTGGACCCGACGACGGCCGCACAGGTTGCGCGGCAATTGCCCACCCTGTTGCCGCCGGCGGTACTGGCCAGCGGTGCGGTGGCCCTGCCGCAATCCACCGCCACGCTGACGGGCGATGACAGCCCGCCCATCGCCCGCCTTGTCCTGACCACGCACCGCCCCACCGGACAGCCCAACCGCTGGCAGCCCGTGATGGAGGCGACCGACCGCGCCTATCTGACGTTCGATTATGGCGGCACCATCGTCACCGACCAGGGCGGGCCGGATGAGTTCCGGCAGGTACGGGGCGGCCGGGTCACCATCCGCCACCGCCGCCGCGATGTGGAGAAGCTGGTGCGCCAGCGGCTGGCCGATGCGAACCTGCTGCCGGCCTATGCCATGCCGGGGCAGTTCGGGGGCAAGAAGGCCCCACCCCTGCCGCCGGGCACCGCCTTTACCCTTTACGGTCCGCCGGAGGCAGCGTGGCTGACCTTCCTGGACCGGGTGGTGCCGGGCCTGCGCGCCGATGGCTGGCAGGTGGAGATCAGCCCGGATTTCCGCTGGCACCTGACCCGGATCGAGGAATGGGAGGGCGAGGCGGAGGCCGCCGGCGGCGGCTGGTTCGACCTGGACCTGGGCATCCGCATCGATGGGCAGCGGGTACCGCTGCTGCCGCTGTTGCTGACCTTGCTGAAACGTCTGGGCAAGAATGGCGCCCCGGAAGCGCTGCTGGCCGCCGATCCCGACGCCATGCTCTATGCCCCCCTGCCCAGCGGCGGGCATGTGGCCCTGCCGGTGGCGCGGGTGGCACCGCTGACGCGCATCCTGCTGGACCTGTTCGACGGGGGCAGCAGCCTGGATAGCGACGGGCGGGCGCGCATCGACCTGGGCCGCGCGGCCCTGCTGGAGGGGATGCGCGGCATGCCAGACCTGCTGCGCCCCGGTCAGCGGGACAAGCTGCGCCGCCTCTTGGAACCGGCAGCAGAGGTGGCAGAACCAGAGGGGATGTCGACCACCATGCGCCCCTATCAGCGCCAGGGGCTGGGCTGGCTGCTGGCCCTGGCCGATGCGGGGGCCGGCGGCATCCTGGCCGATGATATGGGTCTGGGCAAAACGCTGCAGGTCATCGCCTTCATCCTGACCCTGAAACAACAGGGACGCCTGCTGCGCCCTGCCCTGGTCGTGGCACCCACCAGCGTGGCGCCCAACTGGCCGCGCGAGGCGACGCGCCATGCGCCGGGCCTGACGGTACATCTGCATCACGGCCCGGACCGGGCCGACAGCTGGGGTACGGCGCAGAAGGCCGATATTGTCGTCACCTCCTACCCGCTGCTGCACCGCGACCATGATCTGCTGAAGCAGAAGCCCTGGTCCGTCCTGATCCTGGACGAGGCGCAAATGGTGAAGAACCAGGCGGGCAAGCTGGCCGGGCTGGTGCGCGACCTGCCCGCCGAACACAGGCTGTGCGTGACGGGCACGCCCTTGGAAAACCATCTGGGCGAACTGTGGACCCAGATGGATTTCGCCATGCCGGGCCTGCTGTCCGACAGCCGCAGCTTCACCCGCCTGTTCCGCAGCCCCATTGAAAAGCGCGGCGACGGGGACCGGCAGCAACTGCTGACCGGCCGGTTGCGCCCCTTCATCCTGCGCCGGAACAAGGCGGAGGTGGCGGCCGACCTGCCGCCCAAGACGGAGATCGTGGAACGCATCACCCTGCCCGACGATCAGCGCGACCTGTATGAGACGCTGCGTCTGGCCATGGATGCCAAGGTGCGCAAGGCCATTGCCGATATGGGCCTGGGCCGCTCGCATATCCTGATTCTGGAGGCGCTATTGCGCCTGCGTCAGGCCTGCTGCGACCCGGCCCTGCTGCCGGCCGCGACCCTGACAAAGGCGGTGTCCAGCGCCAAGCGGGCGCATCTGATGCAAATGCTGCCCGAACTGGTGCAGGAAGGCCGGCGCATCCTGCTTTTCTCGCAGTTCACCTCCATGCTGGATCTGATCCGCGCCGATCTGGACGCAGCAGGCCTGCGCCATGTCAGCCTGACGGGCGATACCAAGGACCGCACCACGCCCGTGGACCGGTTCCAGGCCGGGGAGGCGGATGTCTTCCTGATCAGCCTGAAGGCCGGTGGCACGGGCCTGACCCTGACAGCCGCCGACACCGTCATCCATTACGATCCCTGGTGGAACCCCGCCGTGGAGGATCAGGCCACCGACCGCGCCCACCGCATCGGCCAGGACAAGCCCGTCTTCGTCTATCGCCTGGTCGCCGACGGCACCGTGGAGGACCGCATGCTGGACCTCCAGACCCGCAAACGCCAGCTGGCCGCAGCCTTGCATGATGGTGGCGGCGACAGCCCGGGGGCGCTGACCGAGGACGACATCGAACGGCTGTTCGCGCCGATCACGGAGCTAGCGAAGGGGTGATGATCACCAGACCAACGCACTGCCCAATGTGTACAGCCCCAGGGTGGCCAGAATCAGCCCGGTGCCGACATTGATCCAGTGGACCGTACGGCCCGTGACCCGGCTGCGCAGCAGGGTGACGCCGCCGCACAGGAACGTCCACCAGAGCAGAGAGCCGATGAAGATGCCGGCGACCAGCGTGCCATCCTCCACCGGTCCCTTGGTATTGCCAAAGCCCACGACCAGCGTGCTCATCCCCAAAATGGTGACGGGGTTGGTGGCGGTCAGGAACAGGCCGGAGAAGACAGCTGCCGGCAGGTTGCCGGCCACGGGTTCGGCGGCCAGGGGCTTGGGTTCACGCGTCAGGCTGTGACCCGCGACCACCAGCAGGAACAGACCGCCCACCACCTGCAGCAGTGGCATGTTCTGGGTGATGACATTCAAAATGGCGGTGATGCCGAAGGCGGCGATGCCGCTGAAAAATGCATCGGCCAGCGCCGCCCCCAGGCCGGTGGCCAGCCCCGTGGCCAGCCCGCGCTCCAGCGAACGGCGGATACAGAGCAGGCCGATAGGGCCCACCGGGGCCGCAATGATCACGCCCAGCACCACACCGCGCCAGAAAATCCCGATATCGTCCAGCAAATCCAGCACCTTCCGCCTTCAACCGGTTGGCGTGCGGCGCAACATCCGGTTAGGATGGTGCCATCATGACCGACCGTACCCCCTCCCCCCTCGACCTGCTTGACGATATCGGCCTGCATCTGCTGCGTGAGTTGCAGCGCGATGCACGGCTTTCCTTCGCCGATCTGGCCCGCCAGGTGGGGCTGACGGCCCCCGCCGTCGCCGAACGTGTGCGCCGGATGGAAGCCATGGGCCTGATACAGGGCTACCGGGCGGAGGTCAACCGCGCCGCCCTGGGCTTGAAACTGACAGCCTTTATCCGGCTGCGCACCAACCCTGGCCGCGACGGCGACCTGGAGCGGTTTGCCGCCGAACAGCGCGAGGTGCTGGAATGTCATGAAGTGGCGGGGGAGGAAAGCTATCTCCTGAAGGTCGCGGCAACCGATGTGCAGCATCTGGACCGGCTGCTGACCACCATTTCCGGCTTCGGAACCACCCACTCCACCATGGTCCTGACCACCAAGATCGCGTCCCGCGTGCTGGAGCCTTTTGCATGAGCAGCGTTGCCGCACCCCAAGCCGCGTCACCCGGCGCCGTCCGCCGCGCCACCCTGGTGGGGGGGACGGCCATCCTGATGTGGTCGACGCTGGCCCTGCTGACGGCATTGGCCGGGCCGGTGCCGCCCTTCCTCCTGGTGGCTTTGTCCTTCGGGCTGGGCGGGCTGGTCAGCCTCGGCATCATCGCTGCCACGGGGCGGCCCGTGAAGGCAGCGCTGCGCCAGCCGCTGCCGGTCTGGGCGCTCGGCATCGGGGGGCTGTTCGGCTACCATTTTCTGTATTTCCTGGCATTGCAGACGGCGCCGGCGGCGGAAGCCAACCTGATCAATTATCTCTGGCCGCTGCTGATCGTGCTGTTTGCGGGCCTGCTGCCGGGGGAAAAGCTGGGGCGGCCACAGCTGCTGGGCGCGGCGGCGGGGCTGGCCGGCACCTTGCTGCTGGTCACGGGTGGCAAGGGCATCAGTGTGGATGCCCAATATCTGCCGGGCTATCTGGCGGCGCTCGCCTGTTCGGTGACATGGTCGGGCTATTCGGTGCTGTCGCGGCGGTTCGGGGCGGTGCCTACGGAGACGGTGGCGTTTTTCTGTCTGGCCACGGCGCTCCTGGCCATTCCCTGCCACCTGCTGTTTGAACAGACCGTGTGGCCGCAGGGCGTCTGGGGCTGGTCAATCATTGCCGCCATGGGCATCGGCCCCGTGGGTCTGGCCTTTTTCGTCTGGGATCATGGGGTCAAGCGTGGGGATATCCAGACGCTGGGGGCCCTGTCCTATGCCACGCCCTTGCTGTCCACCGGCCTGCTGATCGCGGCGGGGCGGGCGGGGTTCACCTGGCCCGTGGTGGGGGCCTGCCTGCTGATCGTGGGCGGGGCCGTGGTGGCCAGCAGGGGGTTGGGTAAGTAAATTTCCAGGACCCTGTAACCATTCGGTTCCCGCCGCGAATGAGAGGGAAAGGCTGTGTGCATCCGCACGCCCAACCCACCGGAAACCGACATGACCGCCATCGACACCGCCCTCAACCGCCTTCCCGGACCAACCGCCGCTATCCACGCGCTGCGCTGGTCCATGGTTTTCATCTTCGCCCTGTTCGGCATCGCCAAATTCGCGGCCTATGAGGCCGAGGGCGTGGCACGGATCGCCGAACATTACTGGCTGTTCGCCTGGATGTACCCGCTGTGGGGCGTGCAGGGGGCCAGCAACGCCATCGGTGTGCTGGAACTGTCGGCGGGCGCCTTCATCGCGCTGGGGGCCTGGTCGCATCGGGCGGGTCTGTTGGGCGGGGCGATGGGCATCGCCACCTTCCTGGTGACGCTCAGCTTCTCCATCGGCGCCAGCCTGTGGGAGAAGGGCTACGGCTTCCCCTTCATGGGGTCGCTGGCGCAGTTCCTGTTCAAGGATGTGGTGCTGCTGGCCGCCTGTTTCGCACTGGCCCTGGATGCGGGCCACCGTCTGGCGGGCACGAGGAAGGGCGCCGCGTAAGCACGCAGCGCCCTTCCTCGTCATTTGCCCCCTCAATCGCCGGGCGGGCGCATCCGCGCCCTTGGGCTTTCGCCGCATGGGCGGCGCGGCGGCAGTCGCCGCCGTGCCATCACCACGGCGATCAGACGATCACCGTCTCCACGTTGATATTGCCCTTGATGGCGTGGCTGTAGGGGCAGACCTTGTGGGCGCGGGCCACCAGATCTTCTGCCGTGGTGGCGTCCAGGCCCGGCAGGCTGACATTCAGCTTCACGGTCAGGCCGAAACCTTCGCCATCGTCGCGCGGGCCGATGCCGACATTGGCGGTCACGGCGACAGCGGTCGGTACCGCGATCTTGTCACGGCCGCCCACGAACTTCATGGCGCCGATGAAGCAAGCCGTGTAGCCGGCGGCGAACAACTGCTCCGGGTTGGTGGCGCCACCGGCACCGCCCAGTTCCTTCGGCGGGGCCAGCTTCACATCCAGCAGGCCATCATCGGAGGTGGCGCGGCCTTCACGGCCACCGGTGGACGTCACATTGGCGGTGTAGAGAACCTTCATGATCATCACTCCTGTCTGTCGGCTTTTTCGCCGGGTGGTTGGCGGAGCCGGTTGGCGCCGTCGATCTCGTGAGAGAAAGATCGCTCACAATTAGATCGCGTGCAATCTATTTTATCGTGTACGACTATATCGCTTGCTATGCATTTTCTGCATTTGACGGGCTTGACCTTTCCCGCGGGCGGGTGCTGGCATAAGCACCTTGAAATGGCTGGATCTATCAGAATCGTGATCGACACCCCTCCCCCGCTCACCCGACCGCGTCTGTTCATTGCCGTGCTGGGTGTTGGGCAGATCATCGCCTGGGGCAGCCTGCTCTATGCCTTCCCGCTGCTGGCCGCCCCCATGGGGACGGCGTTGGGCTGGTCGAAGATGGAGACCTATCTTCTGGCCTCCCTGGCGTTGGGGATGGCGGGCCTGTCGGCCTATCCGGTGGGTCGGGCAATTGACCGGGGGCAGGGCCGGGCCGTGATGGCGGGGGGATCGGTGCTGGGGGCCCTGGCGCTTGCGGCCTGGGGGGCGGCGGGATCGGCATGGCTGCTGGTGCCCGCCTTCATTGGCATAGGCGTGGCCCAGGCCATGACGCTGTATGAACCGGCCTTTGCCATCATCGCCCGGCAGTTCGGGACGGATGCCCGTAACAAGATCACGGCCCTGACCCTGTGGGGCGGGTTTGCCAGCACGGTGTTCATCCCCATCACACAGGCGCTGCTGGATCACCTGGGCTGGCGCGGGGCGGCCTTTGCCCTGGCCGGGTTCATTCTGCTGGTCAATCTGCCACTGCATCTCTGGCTGCTGCGCGATGATGGCGCGGCTTTGGCCAAGGCCAGCGATACGGCAAGCGGGGGCGGCGATGGGGTGGTTGTGCGCTGGGCCTTGCGGCAATGGGCCTTCTGGGGTCTGTCCCTGGCCTTCATGTTGTATTTCGCGGCCTTCACGGGCGTGACCTTCCACCTGTACCCGCTGCTGGCCGAACGGGGGCTGGATGCAGCCCATATCGTCATCATCTTGGCCATCGTCGGTCCGGCACAGGTGGCGGGACGGGTGGCCGTGAACGCCCTGGCCCGGGCCACGCCCATCGCCAGGGTCGGCTGTTTCACCACCCTGACACTGGCCCTGTCACTGCTGGGACTGGCGGCGGCGGGAACGCAGATGGCGGTGCTGGTCGGCTTTGCCCTGATCTATGGCGCAGCCAACGGCATCCTGACCATCGTGCGTGGGGCAGCAGTACCCGAAATGCTGACGCGCCAGGCCTATGGCGCCATCAATGGCCTGCTGACCACGCCCATCGGCGTGGTGCGGGCGTTGGCCCCATCCTTCGCCGCCCTGGTCTATGACGCCACGGGCGGTTATGGCGGGGTGCTGGTGGGATTCATCATCATGGCGACGGCCATGACGCTGGTCTTCTTCACGGTGGCCCGGCAA
>CALRNG020000167.1:0-7678 GCA_943369495.1 Rhizobium sp. Q54 | reverse complement strand
AACTCCTCAATCGCGGCCAGCCGTTCGGCCACCCAGGGTCCGCCATACAGCAGATGGGCGCATTCGCGCAGCGGCTTGTAATCGAACGGCACCGCCGTGCCACCCAACGACACCAGCCGTTCCACCGCCGCGTCATACAGCGCCTCTGCGGCGTGATCGCCCAGAAACTCCTTCTCGGCCCTCGTCAGGATACCGAAGCGGAAACCCGACAGGCGCAGGGGCCGGGTCTGAACGGGCCGGGAGAACGGATCGGCGGCATCGAACCCTGCCGCCACGCGCCGGACCAGATCCCCATCGGCCACATCATGGGACAGGACGGTGATGCAATCCTGCGACCGGCAGGCGGGCACCAGACCGCTGGTGGACAACAGGCCCTTGCTGGGCTTGATCCCCACCAGATCATTGAACGCCGCCGGAACCCGGCCCGAGCCTGCGGTATCGGTGCCGAGCGCAAAGGCCACCTGTCCGCGCACCACCACCACCGCCGACCCCGAACTGGACCCGCCGGAGATATAGTCATTGTTGAACACACAGCGCGGGGCCCCAAAGGGGCTGCGCGTACCGTTCAGGCCGGTGGCGAACTGATCCAGGTTGGTCTTGCCCACCAGGATGGCCCCGGCGGCCCGCAGCTTTGCCACCACCGTGCTGTCGCCCGCCGGGTCATAGGCAAAGGCCGGACAGGCGGCCGTGGTGGGCAGGCCGCCCGCGTCGATATTATCCTTGGCGGCAAAGGGGATGCCCCAGAGCGGCTTTGACGAATCATACCCGCCCGCCGCCAGGGCCGCTGCCTCTGCGCGTAGATGTTCGGCGGGAACCAGGGATATCCAGGCGGCGGGATCGGGGTTGGTGGCCAGACGCGCCAGCACTGCCTCTACTACCGCCACCGGACTGGTGGCCCCGCTGCGGTACAGGTCGGTCAGGCCGTGGATGGTCAGCTTTTCGGGCAGCATCAGGCAATATCCTCCAGAATGGCGACGGTCTGACCGGCATTGACGGTGCGGCCCGGCTTGACGGTGACGTCCCGTACCCGGCCCGCCGTGGCGGCCTTGACCTCCATCTCCATTTTCATGCTCTCCAGGATCAGGATGGTGTCACCGGCGGCCACCATCTGTCCCGGTTCCACCATGATCTTCCAGACATTGCCCGTCACACCTGTTTCGATACCGGAACAACCAGTGGGCAGGGCGGTTGCTTCTGCCGTCGGGCCGCCATCATCGCTGACGAAACTGTCCAGGCCCTTGACTTTCCAATCCTCCCGCTCCGCCTCAAACGCCGCCTGTTGGCGGGTTTTGAAGGCGTCGATGCTGTCGGCATTATCAGCCTGGAAACGCAGATGGTCGGCATAATCCAGGGTGGTTCCTTCGATCCGCACCGGATAGCGGCCATGGGGGAAGGCCTCTCGTGCCTCCGCCAATTCCTGTTCCGTTACGGGGAAGAAACGAATTTGGTCGAAGAAGCGCAGCAGCCAGGGGCTGCCCTGCTGGAACGGTGGGGTGCTGCGCCAGGAGTTCCAGACTTGGATTGTGCGGCCAAAGAGCTGGTATCCGCCCGGCCCCTCCATCCCATAGATGCACATATAGGCACCGCCGATACCGACGGCATTTTCCGGGGTCCAGGTGCGGGCGGGATTGTACTTGGTCGTCACCAGACGGTGGCGGGGGTCCAGCGGGGTGGCAACGGGTGCGCCCAGATAGACGTCACCCAACCCATAGACAAGGTAGGAGGCGTCAAAGACGATGCGCTTCACATCCTCCTGGCTGTCCAACCCGTTGATACGGCGGATGAACTCGATATTGTCCGGGCACCAGGGGGCATCGGCCCGCACCAGTTCCTGATACTTGGTCATGGCCAGCCGGACCTGGGGATCGTTCCAGGACAAAGGCAGATGCACGATGCGGCTGGGTACCTTGGCCTGTTCAATGCTGCCCAGGCCCGCCTCGATCTCCGCCAGCACGCCTAACAGCGTGGGTAACTTCAACGTTCCACTATCGTAATGAACCTGGAGAGAGCGTATGCCGGGCGTCAGGTCGATGATGCCGGGCAGGGCGCGGGCATGGAGCGCTGTAACCAGCAGATGCACGCGCAGCCGCAGGCCCAGATCCAGCGCCATCGGCCCATATTCGACCAGCAGATAATCATCCCCCGCCCGGCGATAGACGACGGGCACCGGGCCGTCGATGCGCGACAGGATGGGGGAGGGCAGCGTGGCGTGGGTGATGATGGCGGGCGCGCTGGGCGGTGTTGCCGCGACAGGAACGAACCGCACCTTGTCGCCGGGCCGCAACTGCCCGACCTTCCACAGGTCGTCCTTGGCGACGACCACGGGACAGACAAAGCCGCCCAGGCTGGGGCCGTCTGGCCCTAAGATGATCGGCATGTCGCCGGTGAAATCCACGGCACCAATGGCATAGGCATTGTCATGGATGTTGGACGGGTGCAGCCCCGCCTCCCCCCCATCTGCCCGCGCCCATTTCGGGCGGGGGCCGATCAGGCGGACGCCGGTGCGGGCGGAATTGAAATGCACCTCATAGGTCGCGGCGAACAGGTCGGCGATGTCGTCTTCCTGAAAAAAGTCGGGCGCGCCGTGCGGTCCGTAATGGACGGACAATTGCCAATCGTTGGACAGAACGGGCAGGGCAGGCACCTCCGCCGGACCCACCGGCAGCCCGGCCAGCGTCAGCGTGTCGCCCGCCTTTAGGCAGCCCGTGGCATGGCCGCCAAACCGGCCCAGCGCGAAGGTGGCCTTTGAGCCCAGATATGTCGGCGCATCAAAGCCACCGGCAACGGCCAGATAGGTGCGTTGGCCTGCCCCCTGAATCCGGCCGAGCGCCAGCGTCTGCCCGGCCTTGACCGCCACCGGCACGCCGTGTGCCACGCCCACACCATCCAGTGTCGCCGCCATCACCGCCCCGGTCAGGGCGATGGTGGCATCGGCGTTAAAGCGCAGGGTGGGGCCGGTCAGCGTGCATTCCAGTGCCGCCGTCCCTTCTTCATTGCCCAGCAACCGGTTGGCCAGACGGAAGGACTTGTCATCCATTGGCCCCGATGGCGGCACGCCGACATCCCAATAGCCCAACCGCCCCGGCCAATCCTGGATGGAGGTCTGGGCACCCGGTGCCAGCACCTCCACCGTCGCCGGGGTAAAGGCGAAATCCTTCAGGACGGAGGTGGCGACCTTGCCCTGGCGGAAAATCTCCGATCCGATGATCGCGGACAGATAAGACAGGTTGGTCTCAATCCCCGCCACGCGGCTGGCGGCCAGGGCCGCCGACAGCTTGTCGATGGCACCGTCGCGGCTGTCGGCATGCACGATCAGCTTGGCCAGCATCGGATCGTAATTGGCCGTGACTTCTGTGCCGGTGGCGACCCAACCATCGACCCGGATGTCGGTGGGGAAGGTCACCTCGGTCAACAGGCCCGTGGAGGGGCGGAAGTCGGCGGCCGCGTTTTCGGCATAAAGCCGAACCTCAATCGCGGCCCCCTGCGGAATCAGGCTTTCCTGGGGGGGCAGGGTGAAATCACCGGCGGCCTGCCGCACCATCCATTCGACCAGATCGACGCCGAACACGGCCTCCGTCACCGGATGTTCGACCTGCAGCCGTGTATTCACCTCCAGGAAATAGACCTGGGCGCGGGCGACGTCATAGATGAACTCCACCGTTCCGGCGGAGGCATATTTCACCGACTGGCCAAGGGCGATGGCGGCATCGCGCAGGTGCAGGCGCACCGCGTCGGGCAGGCCGGGGGCGGGCGTCTCCTCCACCACCTTCTGATTGCGACGCTGAAGCGAGCAGTCACGTTCGCCCAGGGCCACGACCCCGCCCTTACCATCGCCGAAGATCTGCACCTCGACATGGCGGGCCTCTGCCACGAACCGTTCCAGATAGACGCGCGCGTCGCCAAAGCTGCTGGTGGCCATGCGCTGCACGGCGGCGAACTTGGCCGCCAGCTCTTCGGCGCTGTGGCAAAGCTGCATGCCGATACCACCACCGCCCGCGGTACTTTTCAGCATGACCGGGAAGCCGATATCGGCCGCCGCGGCCTGCGCCGCACCGACATTCTCCAGAATGTCGGTGCCGGGCAGCAGGGGCACACCAGCGGCCTTGGCCAATGCGCGGGCCGTGTGTTTCAGGCCGAAACCCTGGAGATGCTCCACGCGTGGGCCGATGAAGGTGATGCCCGCTGCGTTCAGCCGTTCCACAAACCCGGCATTTTCCGACAGGAAGCCATAGCCGGGATGAACCGCCTGCGCCCCCGTCGCCTTGCAGGCGGCGATGACGGCGTCGATGTCCAGATAGGACTGCTTGGCCGGGGCCGCGCCGATATGCACCGCCTCATCCGCCGACAGGACAGGCAGGGTGAAGCGGTCGGCGTCGGAATAGACGGCGACCGATGCGATACCCATGCGCCGCAGGGTTTTGACCACCCGCGCGCAAATCTCGCCACGATTGGCGATCAGGACCTTGGTGAACATGGATGTGCCCCCGATTGCCGTCAGTCAGCCCAGACCAGCACCCGGATGGGTGTGGGGTCGAAGGCGTTGCAGGGATTGTTCACCTGCGGACAGTTGGAAATGACGCAGAGCAGATCCTGATGCGCCACCATCTCCACATAATCCCCACCCGATGACACACCATCGGCGATGGCCAGCGTGCCGTCCGGGTCGATGGGCACATTCATGAAGAAATTGATGTTGGGGACGATATCGCGCTTGCCCATGCCGTGTCGGGACACGGCGATCAGGAAATTCTCGCGGCAGGCGTGCATGTATTTGGTCTGATGGCCAAAGCGCACGGTGTTGCTTTCGCAAGAACAGGCCCCGGCGGACGTGTCGTGGCTGCCGCTGGTATCGGCAATGACGGTCGCCAGCGCGTTGCCCCGGTTGGAATACAGCACCGATCCCGGCCCGATATAGGGCGTGCCCTGGGCCAGCACGGTATCCTGGGCGCTGTAGCGTTCGGTATGGTCGGCCAAGCTGTAGAACAGGGTGTCGACCGCCTGACAGCCCTCGCTGTCGATGATGCGGAAGACCTGGCCCCGGCGCACGATCCCGGACCACGGATGTTCGGCGGGCACCATTTCGTCGTGGATGGCAGTGCCAACGTCACGGTTGGACAGGGCGGGGGTGAAGCTGCTGTTGGTCATGACAATTCCCTCCCCCGATCAGGCCGACAGATACGCGTCGGTGTTGACGAAGCCGCGCGCGGCCTCTGCCGTGGCAGTCCGGCACAGATCGTCGGGACCGGCGGCGGGTGCGGTGTGGATGGTCAACTCCACGGGCACCGGCGACACCTGGGGGGCCAGCGGGTGGGGGGTGTTGGAGACGACGAGGATCAAATCCATCTCCGCCCGCAGCGACACGAAATCACCCGGCGTGACGGCGGCGGCATCAAAGCTGAACCGACCATCCGCCGTGACGGTGACGGGCGCGAAAAAGGTGATGCAGGGCGGAATATCGCGCTGGCTCAGGCCATGTTTGCCGACAGCCAGGATGAAATTGTCGCGCGCATTGCGCACGCCGCTATCGGCGCCATAGGTACGAGCGACGGAGGCCGGGGTGGAACCGCCCACGACCGTATCGTGTCTGCCGCTGCTATCCTCCACGATCGACAACAGCACGCGGCCCATGTCGGAGAACAGCACCCGGCCCTTGGCCAACGCTGCCGTCCACTGGATCTTGATCGTGTCTGCATGGTTATAGCGTTCGGATGGATCGGCCAGATTCCAGGCCAGCAGCGACACGCCCGGCGTTCCCGCCGGGTTGGCAATGCGCAGCACCTGGCCCCGGCGGATCACGCCGGTCCAGTACCAGCCGCCAGGCAGCGTTTCCGACAGTTTCACAGTGTCGGCGCTGGGCGTCGCGGCGTCGCGCGGGGTCGGCGGCGGCAGGACCAGCGGGGCACGGCCCGAGGCGGTTGCCTTCAGTTCAAGATAGCGGGCACGGTTGGTGGCAATCTGTTCTGGGGTCTGGCGGGGCATGGTTGCTCCCTCCCTCACGCGGCGTCAGCCGGGTCGTCCCGGTCCGGTTGCCCATCAACAGCGGCCGGGTCGTCCCGGCGGGGCGGATTGGGGTCCTTGGCAATATCCGGTTGGCCCGCCACGCGGCGGGGCCAGACCTCGATATCGTTGGTGATGCTGGCACCATAACGCAACCGCTCTTCCGGCAGGTTACGGCGGCGGTCAAAGGCGATGACACGGGTACCCAGGTGGAACGCCTCTGACAGATCATGGGTGACCATGACCACACTCATCGGATGTTCGTGCCACAATTTGCGCATCAGCTTATGCACGTCGCCCCGGATGCCGGGGTCCAGCGCGCCGAACGGTTCATCCAGCAGCAGCACTTTGGGCTTGGCAATTAGGGCCTGGGCCAGGGCCAGACGCTGCTGCATGCCGCCGGAAAGCTGGGCCGGGTATTTGTCCAGGGCGTGGGACAGGCCGACCGCGTCCAGCAATTTAGCGGCATCTTCTTTAGCCTGACGCCGGGCGGCACCGAACAGGCGGCCCAGCACGCCGCCGCCCTTCAGCTCCGCCCCCAGCAGCACATTGCCCAGCACGGTCAGGTGCGGAAACACGGAATAGCGCTGAAACACCACCCCCCGGTCAGGGCTGGGTTCGGGCGAAATGGGTACGCCGTCGATCAGGATTTCGCCCTTGGTCGGCACCTCCTGCGACAGCAGCATGCGCAGGAACGTCGTCTTGCCACAGCCCGACGGGCCGACCAGGGCGACAAAGGAACGGGGTGCGATTTCCAGGTTGATCTGTTCGAGAACCACCTGCTCGCCATATTCCTTCCAGACATTGCGGACGGAAATCTGTGTCATGCCCCGGCCCTCGCATCCTCAAACCACGGGAAGGCCCGGCGCTGTAACACCCGCAGGCCCAGATCCATCAGGAAGCAGAGCAGGGTGATCCAGGCGACATAGGGCAGGATCACATCCATGGCCAAGTAGCGGCGCACCAGGAAGATGCGATAGCCAAGGCCGCTTTCGCTGGCAATAGCCTCCGCCGAAATCAGGAACAGCCAGGCGGGGCCGAGATTCAGGCGGATAGAATCGATCAGGCGCGGTAGAATCTGTGGCAGCACCACGCGGATGGCGATGGTCCAACTGTTCGCCCCCAGCGTCTGGGCCTTGATCAATTGTTGGCGCGGCAGATCGTCGATCTTCAGCATCAGATCCCGGATCAGGCAGGGCAGGACGCCGACCACGATCAGGGTGATTTTCGACGCCTCCCCCAACCCCACCATAATGAACAGGATGGGCAGCACCGCCAGCGGCGGCACCATCGACACCACCGTGACGAAGGACGCGAACGTGGCCCGGACATAGGGCAGCAACCCTGCGGCCAAACCTACCACCAACCCGCCCAGCGAGGCGATGGCGATGCCTGCCAACAGCCGCGCCAGCGAACTGGCCGTATCCAACCAGAGCAGGATGTCGCCCGTGCGTTTGTCCGGTGTGAAGGCCATGCGGTCGATGGCATCGACAAAGGAGGTCAGGCCCGGCAGCAGCTTGTCGGACGGGTTTTCCGCCAGGCGCACCGCCGACCCCAACGCATAGGCAATCAGCACCACCAGAAAGGGCAGGGCCGCCAGCAGCATCCAGCTTGTCCGGTCAGGTCGTTTGTTGATCAGGCGCATGGGACAGCTCCATGAGAGCAAAAAGAGCCGTAGGTC
>CALRNG020000166.1:0-7682 GCA_943369495.1 Rhizobium sp. Q54 | reverse complement strand
GCGCCGGGTCGTAGCCCTGTCCGCCGGTGTGGATGGGGGGGAAGCGACGGGTATGCTGGCCCCGCGCGCCATCCTGGACGGGTTCGGGCGGCTGGGCGAGCCGGCGGGCAGCACCTTCCCGCTGGCCGCTGGAGAGCTGACGGGGCCGGTCGGTCCCCGGCACCCACCCGGATATTATGGTCCCGCCCTGTCGCCCCGCGCCTTGAACCTGTCGCCCTCCGTCCCGGCCATGACCACGCCGGATGCGCTGCTGGCGGGCGTGCCCAAGGGGCTGTACGCTGCCGGCGGTGAAACCGAACTGAAGCCGACCCTGCTGACCATGGCATTGATCCTGGGCCTGATTGATCTGCTGATCGCGCTGTCGCTGCGCGGGCTGCTGCCGCGCCTGCCCGGACGGGGCCGGGGGGTGGCCGCCGGGCTGGCAATGCTGCTGGCCGGCACCCTTGCCCTGGGTGAGGCACGGGCCGACGATACGCGCGCCATTGAGGCGACGGCCCAGAATTGGCTGGCCTATGTCCGCACCGGCGATGGGGCCGTGGACAGCGTCAGCAAAGCCGGGCTGGAGGGTCTGGGCCGGGTCCTGGCCGACCGCACGGCGGTGGAAATGGCGGGCGCCATGCCCGTGGACCTGGACAATGACGAACTGTCCTTCTTCCCCCTGATCTATTGGCCCGTGACGGAGGGACAGACCGGTCTGTCGGAGGCGGCACGCAACCGTCTGAACGCCTATATGCGCCAGGGCGGCATGGTCCTGATCGATACCCGCACGCCCAGCGCCGCCGGCGATGGGCCGGGCGGGCCCGGGCTGGAGGCGCTGCTGCGTGGCCTGGATATCCCGCCGCTGGCGCCCGTGGGGGCCGAACATGTGCTGACCAAGGCCTTCTACCTGCTGGGCGATTTCCCCGGCCGTTATGCCGGCGGGGAACTCTGGGCCGAAGCGCGCGAGGATAATGCCAGCAATGATGGCGTGTCCGCCGTCCTGATCGGGTCGAACGACTGGGCCGCCGCGTGGGCCATGGATGAACGCGGCCGCCCCCTCTATCCCGTTGTTCCGGGTCCGGAACGACAGAGGGAGGTGGCGTATCGTGTCGGCATCAATATGGTTATGTATGCCCTGACCGGCAATTATAAGGCCGATCAGGTGCATGTGCCGGCCATCCTGGAAAGGCTGGGCCAATGAGTGGCCAGGACATCGCCTTTGCCCCCCTGATCCAATGGGCCGCCCTGATCCCCATGGCCCTGCTGGCCCTGCTGATCGCCGGCTATGGGCTTTACCGGCAGGCGCGTGGCGGCTGGTGGCGGTTGAGCGGGCTGCTGGTCCTGATCCTGGCTTTGTCCAACCCGTCGTTGGTGACTGAGAAGCGGGAACCGATCAAGGATGTGGCGGTTCTCGTCATCGATCAGTCACCCAGCCAGAAGATCGGCGACCGCACCGCCCGCACCGAAAAGGCAGCCGCTGCGCTTGAGGAAAAACTGTCCCGCTTTGCCGATCTGGAGGTGCGGGTGGTGCGCGCCGGCGGGGGTGTCAACGGCGGCACTGACGCGGAGGTGGAGGAAACCCGCCTGATGGAGGCCATGACGCGCGCCGTGTCCGACGTGCCACGCGGGCGGCTGGCGGGTGCCATCCTGATCACCGACGGGCAGGTGCATGATGTCGCGGCCTCGCTGCCGTCGCTGGCTGATTTTGGGCCGGTCCATGCCCTGCTGACGGGTGACAAGAATGAGGGCGACCGCCGCCTGACCATCGTGCAGGCGCCCAGCTTCGGCATTGTCGGCAAGGACATCACGTTTACCATCCGCATCGACGATTTACCCGCCACCACCGCCGGTGAGGTGGCCAGCGTCACCCTGCGCCAGGATGGGCAGGACGCCATCGGGCTTGCCGTGCCTGTGGGCCAGGAGGTGCCAATCATCCTGCCGCTCAACCATGGCGGCCTGAACATCGTGGAACTGACGGCAGAGGCGGGGCGGCGTGAACTGACGCTGGCCAATAACCGCGCCGCCGTGGTGGTGAACGGCGTGCGCGACCGGCTGCGCGTGCTGCTGGTGTCGGGTGAGCCGCATGCGGGCGAACGCACCTGGCGTAATCTGCTGAAGGCCGATCCCGCTGTCGATCTGGTGCATTTCACCATTCTGCGGCCCCCGGAAAAGAATGACGGCACGCCCATCCGCGAATTGTCGCTGATCGCCTTTCCGATCCGTGAGCTGTTTGAGATGAAACTGTCGGAATTCGACCTGATCATCTTCGACCGCTATAAAAAGCGCGGCGTCATCAACAATATGTATCTGGCCAATATCGCCGAATATGTGGAGCGCGGCGGCGCATTTCTGGAGGCCAGCGGGCCGACCTTTGCCACGCCCATGTCGCTCTATCGCTCCCCCATCGGCACCATCCTGCCCGCCGAACCCACGGGCCGCGTGCTGGAGGAACCGTTCAAGCCGACGGTGACGGAGGTGGGCAAGCGCCATCCCGTGACGGCGGGCCTGACCGATGCCACCGACGGGGTCGGCCCCTGGGGCCGCTGGATGCGGCAGATCGATGTGACCGCTGACAAGGGCGCCACCGTCATGTCAGGGGCGGAAGGCCGTCCCCTGCTGATCCTGGACCGGGTGGGCCAGGGGCGCGTGGCACAGCTATCGTCCGATCATTTCTGGCTCTGGTCGCGCGGCTATGAGGGCGGGGGGCCGCAAGCCGAACTGCTGCGCCGTCTGGCCCACTGGCTGATGAAGGAGCCGGAGCTGGAGGAGAATGACCTGCGCACCGCCGTGGATGGTAGCCGCATCACCATCACCCGCCGGTCGCTGGAACCCGATACCAGGCCCCTCACCGTCACCTCCCCCGCCGATATCGCCACCCAGGTGGAGATGCGCGATGGCGGCAATGGTCAGGCCGTGGGCACCCTGGTCGCGTCTGAACCCGGCATCTGGCGGGTGACGGACGGCGAGAAATCGGCGGTGGCTGTTGTAGGGGCCGTGAACCCACCGGAACTGGCCGATGTCCGTTCCACCCCCGATCCCTTGCAGCCGGCACTGAAGGCCACGGGCGGCGGGTACTACTGGCTGGAAGGCGACGGGTCGTCAGTGCCGATCATCCGCCGCGTCCACCCCGACCGCGATGCCGCCGGCTCCGGCTGGCTGGGTCTGCGCGGCAATGGCGACCATGTTGTCACGGGCGTGACCCAGACGCCGCTGCTGCCGGCCCTGCCGGTGCTGCTGCTGGCGCTTGGCATGCTGGTGCTGGCCTGGCGGCGGGAGGGGCGGGGGTAGTTCCCGCGCGGCCCACGCAACCAACTGAAACATCAATTCGGTGACTGTTTCTTGGCCAGCCTGGGTTCGCCGAACAGGTAGCCCTGGCCGAAATCGATATAGAGGTCGAGCAGTTCGAGAAGCTGCGCCTCCGTCTCCACCTTCTCCACGATCAGGTCGATATTGTTGCGGTCCAGCTGCTGGCGCAGTTCGCGCACGGCGCGCGGGTCGGCGAAGCGGCTGTCGGGGTCGAGCAGGCGGGCGGCATCCAGCTTCACAAAGCGGATTTCGTGGCGGGCCAGTTCGTTCCAGTCCAGGTCCAGGCTGACCACCTGATCCATGGAGAAATGGAAGCCCAGCCGCCGCAACCCATCCAGAAAGCCGGTGGCGAACAGGCCGCCCTGCATCAGATCGTCCTGGGACAGTTCGAACATCAGCTTGGTCGCCAGGTTCGGGCTTTGCCCCATATAGGTGACGAATTCCCGCATGAAGGCGGCGTCGTTCAGGGTGGCGGCGGAGATGTTGCAGAAGAAGCCGACATTCTGGTGCCGCTTCTCCGTCTCGCGCAGCAACTGGATGCAGCGGAACAGCAGCAGATTGTCGATGGTAGCGATCAACCCCGCCTCTGCCGCTACGCCCAGATATTGTTCGGGCAGCATGTAGCGCGGCTTGCCATCGGCATCGACCCCGGCCCGGATGCGGGAAAACAGCTCGTAATAGCGATGCTTGCGCTGCGGCAGGCTAACCACGGGCTGTAAGAAGATATCGACCTGATCGGTGCGCAACGCCGCGCGCACATGATCCAGGATGGCGCCGGGATCGGCAGGCATCGGCTGCGGTGCGAACAAGGGGCCGGCATCGGGGCCGGCGGGCGGGCGCGGACCTGTCGGCGGCAGGCGGTGGGCCAGCCGTTCCAGCACGCGGGCCTCCGACAGCACGGCCGCCACCTCCGGCGGGTCGGCAGGCAGGGCGCCGGAATGGCCGCGCTGCGCGTCCAGCTCCAGGCGCATTTCCTCCGCCGCCGCTTCCAGGTCCCAGATGCGGGATTCCAGGCGGCTGCGCTCATCCTGGCGCGCCCAGAATTCATGCAGCAGCCCACCGAAGGTCAGGATGGCGATGCCGAACAGCAGGGCCGTATGCCCGTCCATCCCCCCCACCGACACAGGCAGAGTCAGTGCCACGACCAGGGCCAGGGCGACATAGACAGCGGCAAACACCAGATGGCGGAACCAGTTCATGCACACACCTCCCTCACCCATTCCCTCAGTCGCCGGGCGGGCGCCTCCGCGCCCTTGGCTCACGGCGCAGGGGCGCCGGGCTGGCCGTCGCCAGCCTCCAATCCGCCAAAGGACAAGCCTTCGGCAGATTGGTGTCATCAACCCTTGCGATGCGCGGCACCAACCGCGTCGCCGACACGGGCATAGCCGTCAGCGGCCAGCCGCTGCGCCAGTTCCACCTTGATCCGGCCCACCAGACCCGGCCCCTGATAGGCCATCGCCGAATAGAGCTGCACCAAGCTGGCACCCGCCCGGATCTTGGCATAGGCATCGGTGCCCGACGACACACCGCCAACGCCGACCAGGGGCAGTTTACCGCCCAGGAGCTGGTAAAACTCACCCAGCACCTTGGTGGAGGGCTCCAGCAGGGGCCGGCCCGACAGGCCCCCGGCCTCGGCGGCCAGCACCAGCGGAATGGCCGCGGGGCGGGCCAGCGTGGTGTTGGAAACGATCAGACCATCAATACCGCTGTCCAGAACGACGGCGGCGATGTCGGCCTTGTCCTCATCCGTCAGGTCGGGAGCAACCTTCAGCAGCAAAGGCGGTTTCATCCCCGTCTCGGCGCGGGCCGCCAGACACTGGCCCAGCAGATCGGCCAGCGCGTCGCGCGATTGCAGGGTGCGCAGGCCCGGCGTGTTGGGGGAGGAGACATTGACGACCATATATTGGGACAGCGGCGCCACGCGCCGGATACAGGCCGCATAGTCGCTGGCCGCGTCCACCGTGTCCTTGTTCTTGCCGACATTGGCGCCAACGATGCCGGGCCGACCGGCCCGGGCCTGCAACCGGGCGGCATAGGCGTCCAGACCCTGGTTGTTGAAGCCGAAGCGGTTGATCACCGCCTGGGCCGTGGGTACCCGGAACAGGCGTGGCTTGGGATTGCCATCCTGCGGACGCGGCGTGACGGTGCCGCATTCAACAAAGCCGAAGCCCAGCTTCAGCATGGCGTCCGGCACCTCGGCATTCTTGTCAAAGCCGGCGGCAAGGCCGATGGGATTGGAAAAATCCAGGCCGAGGACGCGGGTGGCCAGCACCTCTGGATCGCGCCGCGACCCGCCCGGCACCCACCCCGTCTTCAGGGCCGCGATGGTCAGGTTGTGGGCCTGTTCGGCATCCATGGCCATCAGGAACGGGCGGGCCAGCGGATAGAGATCGACCATCACAATCCCCCACCGGCCACATGCGCCGGCATGGCATGCAGACCGTCATCGCCCAGCGGCAACGGATCGACGCGGATCACGGCGGCGGGCAGCAACGGGCCATAGAGATGGGGGAACAACTGCCCCCCGCGTGAGGCCTCCCACTTCAGCGCCGCACCACAGGCATCGGGATCGACGGTCAGCAGCAGCAGGCCCGTCTGTCCGGTCCGGTGCTTGGCCGCACTTTCCGGCAATTGCGCGCCCGTGGAGAAATGGATGAAGCCGTCGGCCTTGTCCTGGGAAGACCCGTCATAGCGGCCGGCCGCCTGGGCCGTCTGCCATTCATCGGCGCGGCACATATGGAAGATGGGGGATGCCATGGTTTTCGTTCAAAAGACAAAAGGATGGACGCACCCTAATCCGAAAGCCGGGCGACCGCCAGCACGGCCATGAACCGTATCGGGATTGCCAACGGCGCGAATGATTGCGCGAAAGGTTATGTTTGGGATGAATGCCCGAAACTATAC
Source organism: Rhizobium sp. Q54 (assembly GCA_943369495.1). Classification (GTDB taxonomy): domain Bacteria; phylum Pseudomonadota; class Alphaproteobacteria; order Azospirillales; family Azospirillaceae; genus Niveispirillum. The sequence goes on along the minus strand of CALRNG020000166.1, from coordinate 1,493 downwards.
GTCTGAACAGTGGTACAGGCAGGCAAGCTGCGCCAATATTTGATCATCCACAGGGCGAACCGGTGTTGCGACCAACGGTTCACCCATCAGGGTCAGGAGTAACCGCCATGAAGGATGCGGCCCGCATGTTACAGGACGTCAATGAAAGCATGCTCAGTGAACGGATGCGTTTCGCTTTGAATGAAGTGGAACAGATGGGTATTCGCGGTCTGACCGCCGTCCCTGTCAAGCCGACACAGGAGATGCTGACGGCTGGCGCCAGTGCCGGGCATATCAGTATCGAAACGGTGATGGCTGTCTATACGGCCATGCTGCGCGCCGCTGATTGAGTGCGGGTGTTCCTGCGGACGAGTGTTCGCTTCTTTTCATCTCTTTGCTTTGTTCCCAGAGGAAAACTCATGCCGTCCCTTCTTCTCCGTGAAGGGACGGCATTTTCTTTTCAGGCTCGATAGAAGCTGAAGCCAGCCAGCGTCGCGGTCGGCGTCAGGGCCGATGCCCAGTCAGGCAGCGGGCTGGCATCATCCACGAAATGATCGGCCCCGCCGACAATTCCGTCCGCCCCGGCCATGGCCCGGCGGGCCACGCGCAGGGCGGCGGCGAAGGCCGGGTCACGGCTGTCTATGGCCAGCATATCCGCATAGCGCGGATCATCGGGATTCCAGGCCGCGAACAGGGCCGGATCGCGCACTATAGCGGCCAATGGGCGGCCCGGCGTGCGGTAGCGGCGGTTGATGGCCATGGCGGCCAGCGCCTCCATGGCGCGGATTCCCCGGTCACGGCCATGGGCCCAGACGGCACGGGCCAGTGCGTCCAAGGCAGCATCTTGGGTCGTCGGCACCCGGTCAGCAATGGGAACCAGCAAGGGTCGCACCATCATCCTCTCCTGTTTTGTGATTAAAGATCAAAGTCGGTCTGGGCCTGGACCGGCCCCGTCTGGCGCGTATAGTCGGGGCGCTGACGTGCGCAGCTGGCGATGGCGCCGGCCAGCGCGTCCAGGCCGTCATCATGGGACCGCCCGCGCGGTCGCCATTCCCGCATCTCCCGGCCCAGCGGTCCGGCAATGACACTGTCATGGGCATAGAGCAGATTGGCATGCAGCGGCCCGTCGATGCTGCCCAGGATGCGGTCAAGCTTGGCGCGGACGGAGCGTTCCTCCCGCACGGTCACCGCACCCAGCCCCTGTTCCCGCAAGGTGCGGCGCAGGGTTTCAGGCAGGAAGGCGCCGACGCCGTTCACCTCCAGATGGATCATGCCCACGCCCGTCTCGGCCACCATGGCCACCAGTTCGCGGCATTGCGCGGCCCCCGCTGCTTCTTCCGATCCGGTCGGCACGGTCAGGTACAGGGCGCGGTGGATGAAGAACCGACCCTCCCCATCCTCCCCCAGCAGGACAGCGACCGACCCATCGCCGGCCTTGCGCCGCTTCTTGTCGCGCAGGCCCAGGGCCGGGTCCCACCAGACGCGCAGCGACCGCAGCCGGTGCGGACCCAGGC
>CALRNG020000165.1:0-7692 GCA_943369495.1 Rhizobium sp. Q54 | reverse complement strand
ACTGAAATTCCTGGCTGAACTGGTGCTGCTGCACGGAAATGCCGGCAGACGCCACGATATCGGCGGGGGTACCGTCGGCATCGGCCTTGCTACGCACATCCAGATCGCGATAGGCGGTGATGGATTTCACGCCGATCACGCCCGGGTCCCAATCCACCACGCCGGACACGCCCCAGACATCGGAATTGGCATAGCTGCTGGAGGTGGAATAGGTGGTCCAAGGCTTGGGCGCCACCCAGCGATTGTCGTAGGTCGGGCCCTGCGGGGCCAGCACGACGCGGTTATACAGCTCGATATTCGGCGCGGCGGCGGCGGTATTGAAAATGCCGACAGCCTGATAATCCGTCGCCGCCTGCCGTTCGCGCGTCACGTCGCCTGACAGGGTCACCTGCACCGTGTCGGTGGGCGTCCAGGCAAGGGTGGCGCGGCCGCTGCGTACATTCACATCGTTGCCGTCCCGCTTCGTCCCGTCGGCAGACGGCAGCAGGCGCTTGTAATACCCGTCCTGATCGCGCGACAGGGCGCTGACGCGCAGGGCCAGCTTATCCTCTACCAGCGGCACATTGACCGAACCGCCGACATCCATGCGGCCATAGTTGCCGACGCGCAGTTCCGCCACGCCACCGAAATCATCCGACGGGGCCTTGGTGGTGATGTTCAGCGCACCGCCGGAGGTGTTCTTGCCGAACAGTGTTCCCTGCGGACCGCGTAGCACCTCCACCCGCTCGATATCCAGCAGTTCCAGCACCGCCCCGGGGGCGCGGGCCAGATAGACACCGTCGATATAGATGCCGACGGCGGGGTCCTTGGTGATGATGAAGTCCGGCTGGCCCACGCCGCGGATGAACAGCTGGGCAAAATTGCTGCCACCAGAACCGTTGCCAGAGGTGGTCATCTGGAAGTTCGGGGTGGCATCGGCCACACCCTTCAGGTCGACCACGCCCTTCTCACGCAGATCTTCGGCGGTCAGGGCCGTGATCGCGATGGGCGTGTCCTGAAGATTGGTGGACCGGCGTTCCGCCGTCACGATGATCTCTTCCAGCACGTTGGGCGCTGCGGCCTGCGGGGCCTGCGCCATGGCGGGGATAGCGTAAAGACCGACGGCCAGCGCAACAGGCGCGGCGCCGCGAGGCGTCCACTTCTGGAACATTCTCATCCTCCCTGGATGTTCGGGCGGGGTTCTTTGCCCCGTCTGAAGGCACTCTCGCCTTTCGTTATTGTTCATAACATAGACGGTTGATGTTCACAACTATCGAAATTCCCGAATGCGATCCAGGAGAACGGAATTTGCGGACAGGGCGGCCCGCTTCCGCTATCAAGATTTAGTGCCAAACCTCACCCCTTTTTGATGATGACCATGGCGAACGATAAGATCGATGCGACCGACCAGCCCGAAGTTGACCTGGGCCGCCTGGGTGACTTCATCGGCTTCCGGCTGCGCCGCATCCAGAACCATCTGTCACGCAATTTCTCCGCCCGCAATGCCGATTGGAACCTGCGTTCCGGCCTGTTTAGCTCACTGGCCATCATCGCCGCAAATCCGGGGATTTCCCAGAATGTCCTGTCGCGGGAGGTGGGGCTGGACAAGTCCGCCACGGTGCAGATCGTCGATGACCTGGAAGGCCGCGGCTGGGCTGAACGGCGCCGCTCGGTCAATGACCGGCGGTTCTATGAATTGGTCGTCACGGAGAAGGGCCAGCAGGCGCTGGCACAGCTTTTCGCCAATCTGGAAGAGACAGAGCGGGATGTGATGGCGCACCTGTCCGCCGGGGAACGAACCTTGCTGCTCAGTCTGCTAGACCGGATCTATCAGAGCTGCTTCAAGGGCTAAGACCCTCTACCTTGCTGTATTCACTAAATATTTCAGGGGTTCGGCCATTATCGGCGGGGGCGTATTTCCACACGCCGGTCCTGTAAGCTCCACCCCTGTTGCGGTGGCGGTTATCAGGCACGGATGCGGAAAATTCGCCCCCGTGCAGATTGTTATATTGAATTACGATTTACGGTAACGTATCGTTGGACAACTCAACGAATTAAGAGCCTGCCTCTGCGAGGCGCGGGCCGTCCCAAGGGAGAGATCCATGAAGAAGCTGGCATCGCGCCCGGCGGCGCGTCTGCTTACCCTTTTGCTCGCCGGCAGCGCCATCACGCCCGCAGCCTTGGCCCAAGCCGAGAGTACCCCCGTTCTGGAAGAGATCGTGGTGACGGCGGAGCGCCGGACACAGAGCCTGCAGGACGTGCCGATCAGCGCCACCGTGCTGTCCGGCGACGACATCGTCCGCAAGGGCGTGGCGAACCTGGCCGACATCCAGCAGGTTTCCCCCTCCATCGCCATCAATCAGGTGAACCGTTCCACCTATGTGAATATCCGCGGCGTCGGCATCGCCCAGACGGCGCCCAGTTCCAGCCCCGGTGTCGCCTATTATATCGACGGTCAGCTGATCCCGCATGAGCAGTTCATCAGCCAGTCCTTCTACGATATCGGCTCGCTGGAAGTGCTGCGTGGGCCGCAGGGTACGCTGACGGGCCAGAATTCCACAGGCGGCGCTATTTATGTGCGCACGCCCGAGCCGGAATTCGGGCTGGTGAAGGGCTTCATCGACCAGACCATCGCGTCCTATGGCTGGTATCGCACCACCGGCGCTCTGAATGTCGGGCCGGGCGACAATGTTGCCGTGCGCGTCGCTGCCGTCCGTGACAAGCGCGACAGCTTTACCAAGAATATCGGCCCCAGCCCCAGCGACCTCGGCAATATCGATCTGGAGGGTGCCCGCATCAACATCGCCCTGCGCAACGATGCCGAAACCCTGCGCATCAATCTGCGTGGTGAGTATTTCAACAGCGATAGCGACAACAACGCCGTCAAGCGCCGCAACGATACCGTCAGCACCAACCCCTATATCATCCAGGAAGACGCCATTTCCTACCTGAAGCAGGAAGGCCATCGCCTATCGGGGGAGGTGAAATTCGCCCTGTCGGACAGTGTCGATCTGCGTGCGCTCACCTCCTGGCAGGATGGCAGCACCACGGACCAGACCGACGGTGATCGTACCGCCACGGCCCGCCCGCGTCCGCCGGCGGCCAATGTCGGGCGTGTCGGTTACACGGACACGGCCATTGAGACGCTGATCAATGAGGTGAACCTTCTTTCCACGGGCGACGGTCGGCTGACCTGGGTGGTCGGTGCCTTCCGCATGGATGAGGATATTCCCATCACCGTCCTGCGCGACAATAACAACACCGTCAATTTCGTCTCCTCCACCTCCACCATCATTTCCAAGGTGACGAACAAGTCGCAGTCGGTATTCGGTCAGGCGAATTATTTCGCGACGGAGCAGTGGGAACTCATTGTCGGTGCCCGCCATTCCTGGGACGACCAGACCTATAACCGTATCGCGTCGGCTGGCGGTACCGGTATCAGCAAGCTCAGCTCCACCAAACTGACGGGCAAGCTGGGGGCGAACTTCCACGCCACCGACGACACGATGCTCTATGCCAGCCTGTCGCGCGGGTATAAGGCCGGCGGCGGCAATCTGCCGGCGGCCAGCCCCGCTTTCGGGCCGGAAACCAATCTCGTGTACGAAGCAGGGTGGAAGACCACCTTGCTGGACCGCCGCCTGCGCCTGAACGGTTCGCTGTTCTATTCCGACTATAAGGACATGCAACTGGCCAGCTTGGCCAACGGCCTGCCGCTGACCCAGAACGCCGCCGCCGGCCAGTCGATGGGTGGCGAGCTGGAGCTGGAAGGACGCTTCGGCGCGATGGGCTTCAATGCTGGCCTGGGCTATCTCGACGCGGAATTCGCCAAGGATACGACGCTGCAAAACACCGTCGCCAACCGCAATGAACTGGTGCGCAAGGGCAGCACGCTGCCGTTTTCCCCGGAATGGACACTCAACGCCGGGGTGCAATATGAAATCCTGGCGGGAGAGACCGCCATTACGCCGCGTCTGCAATGGAGCCACGTGGGCAAAAGCTACGCGACCCCGTTCCCTAGTGCTGTGACGACCCTGCCGGCGCGCGACGTGGTCGATGCCCGTCTGTCCATTGATCCGACGGATGCCCTCCGTCTGGAGTTGTTCGTCACCAACCTGTTTGACGAGACCTATATCGCCAGCCAGCTTCAGAACTCGTCGTCCGCCGATGGCGGCATCATCTATGGGGCCCGCCGGCAGTATGGCGGCCGCCTGACCTATCGGTTCTAATACGGGGGTACAAGGATGCGCTCCTTCGTTTCCGCCCTGGCCTTGGCAGCGGCATTCACCTTGCCGGCGGTGGCTGCCTGGTGGTCGCCGGGCGACGGCACGCCCTTTCCGGCCCAGTATGATGATGCCGATGCGGACGGCGTCACGCGCCTGCTGCTGGATGGCGGGCCGATGGAAACGAAGGGCCATCCCTTCTTTGAGGCGAAGGGTACCTATGGCCGCGCCTGCGTCACCTGCCACCAGCCTTCGGACGGGATGAGCCTGTCGGCCGAAACCGCCCGCATCAGGTGGGAGGAGACGGGCGGGAAGGACCCGCTGTTCGCGGCCATTGACGGGGCCAACTGCCCCGATCTGGCGCAGGGGGAACGCGCATCGCATTCCCTGCTGCTGGATCACGGACTGTTCCGCATCGCCCGGCCCTGGCCGCCCGTTGACCATGATGGGCAGAAGGTCGAGCCTGACTTCACGCTGGAGGTCATGCGCGACCCGACCGGGTGCAACGAATCGAAGGTCTGGGGCCTGTCATCGCCCAACCCGCAGGTCTCCGTCTTCCGCCGTCCGCGTCCGGTCGCGAATTTCAAGTACATCCTGGCCATGGGTTTCGCGGTCGACCCCAAGGTGGGCAAGCCCCTGCCCATTGATCCCGAAACGGGACAGATGGTCAGCGGCAACCTGATGGCCGACCGCCGTGTTCTGTCCCTGGAAGCGCAGATGCGCGACGCGGCCCATTCCCATATGGGCTTCGACGCGCTGACCCCCGACGATATCAAGCGCATCCGCGATTTTGAGGATCGTATCTTCGTGGCGCGGCAGCGTGACCGGGTGGGCGGTGATCTGGATGAGGACGGGGCCAAGGGCGGTCCCGAGACGCTGGCCAGATCGCAGCCGGGCCGCCTGGGCAGCCAGGGTGCTGCGGTGTTCAGCGAATTCGCGGCCTGGGAGAAAATCCCCGCTGATGCCGCCATGACTCCCGAACAGCGGGCCTGGCGGGAATCCGTGGCACGTGGCGCGCGGGTTTTTCGGGAAAAGATGTTCCTGATCACCGACAGCGCTGGCATCAATTCCCCCGTCGGCTTCGGCAATCCTGTCCGCAATTCCTGCGTCTTCTGCCATAATATGAGCCAGATGGGCATGGATGTGGCCCCTGGTCAGGTCGATCTTGGCACCACCACCATGCCCTTTGCCGACCCGCAGCCGCATCTGCCCCTGTTCCGCATCACCTGCAAGGGGCCGCCGCATCCGCATTATGGGCGCGTGATCCACACGCACGATCCCGGCTATGCCCTGACCACGGGGCGGTGTGAGGATGTGGGCAAGATCACCTTGCAGACCCTGCGCGGCCTGACGGGCAGGGCGCCGTACTTCGCCAGCGGCTCCGCCCTCGACCTGCGCGCCGTCATCGACTATTACGACCGACGCTACAATATCGGATACACGGAGCAGGAAAAGCGCGATCTGGTCAACCTGATGGGGGCGCTTTAGATGCGGCGCATGATGACGGCGCTGCTGGCGCTTCTGTCCTTCAACAGCGTGGCGCAGGCAGCGGATGACGCTGTGCGTTTCATCAGTTGTCCCGTTTACCGCGATACCGATGCGGGCCGCAAATCCGGTTGCTGGCTGGCCGACGAGCGGGAGACGGGCCGACGCTTTGACATCACCCAATCCGCCACCAAGCCCGACTGGTCCATGGCGGTGCTGGTGGAGGGACGTATCGCGCAAAAGCAGGACAATGCCTGTGGTGCCACGGTGCTGGAGCCGGTGCGGGTGTCGGTCCTGCCGCAACAGGCCTGCACCCGCGCCATGATCCCGGCAGAGGGCTTTGCGGGCCGCCGCTTCGTGCTGCCGCCCCGCAATATACGCCCGCTTTATGCGCCCGACCCGGTGCCGCCGCCGCCCTACACGGATAAGCTGTTTCCCATTCCCTTTGATTATGGCCGCGATTTTGTCGTCTATCAGCAAAGCGACTGGATGCTGGTCACTGCCGCCACCTATGCCAAGGCATCGGGTGGTGGCGTGGTCATCACCGGCTATGCGGAGACGGAGCCGATGACCCTGTCGGGCCAGACCCTGTCCGAACCCGCTGCCCTGGCCCAAAGCCGGGCGGAGATGGCGCAGCTCTGGCTGGTCAGCCTGGGTGTGCCGGCTGACAGGGTGCGGGTCGAATGGCGCCTGAACCCCGCCCCGCTGGCCGATCCCGCCTTTGACGGGTTGACCGAGACCTCTCGCCGACGGGTGGATATCCGGGTGTCGGGGCAAACCCCATAAAATGTCAGAAAGCGTTGCCCTTCGGCAGGCCCAGTTTGCGGAAGAGGATGGCAGCCGGGCAGAAACCAGTGATCCCGGCCTGCAGCATGTTCAGACCGACGAACAGGGTCAGCAGCAGCCAGGTCTGGCTGACGAACCAGGCGAGGCCGACACTGAGCAGGATCATGATGCCGGCGAAGGAGAGGACGGCCTTGTCGATATTCATTTCAATGCTCCTTGTCTGGGTATGTGTTTACAGTTAGTGCATATCTTCATAAATATGTAGATACGCAAAACAAGGGATGCTTGTATGATGTGCCGGTATGGCTCGGTGCATTGACGCCCGCCCCATCATCAAATAACTTCATATATTCGAATATATAAACTTTTCTGGGGTGATGCGATGATCAAGGCTCTGTCATCCTTGCTGCTCTCAACCCTGCTGGCCGGGCCGGCTCTCGCCGCCGGGGGGGATTTCACCGTCGCGGTGCAGACCCTGCCGGACCAGAAGTCCGTGTTCGCGACAGTGGAAAGCGTAAACAAAGTACCGGCACGCGTGCGTACCGCCGGCACCGTCACCGGCCTGTCGGTGAAGGAAGGTGACGCGGTGACAGCGGGGCAGGTGATCGCCACCATCGGTGACCAGAAACTGGCCCTGCAGCAGGGGGGATTGGACGCACAGATCGCCGCCGCCCGCGCCCAGATGGACCAGGCGCAAGGCGACCTGAAACGGGCAGACGAACTGTCCAGGAACGGCTTTGTCACCAAGCAGCGGCTGGATGAGCTGCGCACCGCCGCCAATGTCGCCGCCAATAATCTGAAGGCCCGGACCGCCGAACGCGCCGTGATCGGACAGCAGATGAATGAGGGGCAGGTCCTGGCCCCCACCAGCGGTCGGGTGCAGAGCGTGCCCGTCACGCCGGGCACGGTGGTGATGGCGGGGGAGGCGGTGGCCATGATCGCCGAACGCGACTATGTCCTGCGCCTGTCCGTCCCCGAACGTCATGCGGCCAGCCTGAAAAGCGGTGATCCCGTCCGGTTGGATGGTGAGGATATGGCGCCGGGTGCGGCGGATGGGACCGGCGCCATCACCCTGGTCTATCCCCAGATCAGTGATGGTCGTGTGCAGGCAGACGCCAAAATGGCCGGCATCGGCGACTATTATGTCGGCCAGCGGGTGCGTGTCTGGGTGCCGGCCGGCCCCCGGCCCACCATCGTGGTGCCCGCCGCCTATCTGAGCAGC
>CALRNG020000164.1:0-7804 GCA_943369495.1 Rhizobium sp. Q54 | reverse complement strand
CAGATTGAGATTCATTAATGATAGGCAGCTTGACATTGCTAGGTAGATGTTGGGCTGAGATATATCTGGCGAGATGCAACACTTTCGTACTGGCGTCGAAGCAAGCACCACAATCACAATTCCGCCCCTTGACCATGCGGGGCTGGACGCGCGACACCTGGGGGCCGCTTTACTGATGGACGTCACCCCATGCCCCGTATCGCCTATGTTAATGGCCGCTATCTGCCCCACGGTGACGCCGCCGTGCATATTGAGGATCGGGGGTTTCAGTTCGCCGATGGGGTCTATGAGGTGGTGACAATTGTCGATGGCAAGCTGGCCGACGCCGATGGGCACCTGACCCGGCTGGCGCGGTCGTTGAAGGAACTGTCGATCCCCTGGCCCGTGAAGCCAGCGACCCTGCGCTTTATCATGGGGGAGATGGTCCGCCGCAACCGTGCACACCATGCCCTGCTCTATATCCAGATCACGCGCGGCGTGGCCCCGCGTGATTTCAGGTTCCCGAAGAACCCCGCCCCGACCCTGGTCCTGACCTGCCGCCGCACCGCGTTTCAGCCGGCCTCGACCCTGGAGAAGGGCGTTGCGGTCATCACCATGCCCGATATCCGCTGGCTGCGCCGCGACATCAAATCCACCAGCCTGCTGCCGCAGGTGCTGGGCAAGCAGAAGGCGGCGGAAGCCGGCGCGTTTGAGGGCTGGCAGGTTGACGGGCAAGGTTTCGTGACGGAGGGCTGTTCCTCCAACGCCTGGATTGTCACGGCTGACGGCACCCTGGTGACGCGCCAGCCCAGCCACGAGATCCTGAACGGCATCACGCGCCTGTCCATTCTGGACTGCGCGCGCGAACTGGGGATTGCGTTTGAGGAACGGGCCTTCAGCGTCGCGGAAGGCTATGCCGCGCGGGAGGCCTTTATCTCCAGCGCCAGCACCTTCGCCCTGCCGGTCACTCGCATCGACGGGCACACCATCGGTGACGGTAGGCCCGGCGCCCTCAGCCTGCGTCTGCGTCAGGCCTATATGGACCATATCGGTTCCACCGACCCTGTGAGTGCCAAGTGATTACTGACAATCCGGCCCCGCCCTTCGACCGCCTGCCGCGCGCGGTTCTGTTCGATTGGGACAATACGTTGATCACCAATTGGCGCTGTGTCCATGCGTCTGTGAATGCGGCCCTCAGCGCCTTTGGCAAGCCCGAATGGACGCTGGAGGAAAGCTATAGCCGCATCCGCAAGTCCCTGCGCGATAGTTTCCCGGAGATTTTCGGGGAGGAATGGCCGCGCGCCCGCGACATTTTCTATGCGCATTTTGAGGCCAACCACCTGACCCATACCGACGTGCTGGATGGCGCGGCGGAAATGCTGCGCACCCTGCATGGCATGGGCATCCGGCTGGGTGTGGTTTCCAACAAGACGGGCCGCTTCCTGCGCGCAGAGGCCGATATGCTGGGCTGGGCGCCGCTGTTTGATGCGCTGGTCGGGGCCACGGATGCGGCGGCGGACAAGCCGGACCCGGCCCCCGTTCACATGGCGCTGAAGCCCATGGGCTTCGAGCCCGGCCCCGACATCTGGTTCGTTGGCGATGCCGATGTCGATATGGAGATCGCGCATCGCACCGGTCTGACGCCCGTCCTGGTGGGCGATACGCCGCATGTCGACGATGGCTTGAATCGCTTTCCCCCAGCCATAAGTCTTAACGGGTGTGCGGCGATTTCATCCTTGGTTAAGCAGATTGCTGCTACCATATCCCCGGATATCCGCACTGTTGGCTGAAAGGGCGATTGTCGGATATCCTGGTCAAACTTGGGCGCCCCGTCGGATGGGTGCCCCAATAACCCGAGCATAAGCGAGGCTGCTCCAATGTCAGAAAAATCCCAGAACGTACAGGACGTGTTCCTGAACCATGTCCGCAAGAGCAAGACACCGGTGACCGTGTTCCTGGTCAATGGTGTCAAGCTGCAGGGTATCATCACCTGGTTCGACAATTTCTCCGTGCTGCTGCGCCGTGACGCCCATTCGCAGCTGGTCTATAAGCACGCTATCTCGACCGTGATGCCGGCGCATCCGATCCAATTGTTCGACCCGCCGGCCAAGGAGACCGACCACGACTGAGTTGAGTAATCACGAGGGGCGCGGGTCATCCACCCGCGCCCTCGTCCTGCATCCCGTCCTGCCTGAGGACCGGAACGACGCCCGCGGCCCCGAATCCCGCCTGGAAGAGGCGATGGGTCTGGCTGCCGCCATCGACCTGGAGGTCGTTTACGCCCGCGCCATCCGTGTTACCCGTCCGCGCCCGGCCACCCTGCTGGGGACCGGTGCGGTGGAGGAGGTGGCTACCTTGGTGAAGGAGGCGGAGATCGGTCTGGTCATCGTTGACCAGTCCCTGACCCCCATTCAGCAGCGTAACCTGGAACGCGACTGGAAGGCGAAGGTCATCGACCGTACCGGCCTGATCCTGGAAATCTTCGGCAAGCGTGCCCGCACGCGCGAAGGCCAGCTTCAGGTGGAGCTGGCGGCCCTCACCTATCAGCGCTCCCGCCTGGTCCGTTCCTGGACCCACCTGGAGCGGCAGCGCGGCGGTTTCGGCTTCCTGGGTGGTCCTGGCGAAAGCCAGATCGAGATGGACCGCCGCCTGATCAGCGACCGGATCGTGAAGCTGAAAGGCGAGTTGGAGGAGGTGCGCCGCACCCGTGGCCTGCACCGCAAGGCGCGGGAGAAGGTGCCTTATCCCGTGGTGGCGCTGGTTGGCTACACCAATGCCGGCAAATCCACCCTGTTCAACCGTATGGCCGGGGCGGATGTCTTCGCCAAGGATCTGCTGTTCGCGACGCTGGACCCGACCATGCGGTCGATCATGCTGCCATCGAACCGCAAGATCATCCTGTCCGATACGGTGGGCTTCATCTCCGACCTGCCGCACGGTCTGGTGGAGGCGTTCCGCGCCACCCTGGAAGAGGTGATGGCCGCCGACATCATCCTGCATGTCCGCGACGTGTCGCACCCCGATACCGAGGCGCAGAAGGCCGACGTGGTATCGGTCCTGAAGGGCCTTGGCATCGAGGTCGATACGGATGAGCGGGTGATGGAGGTCCTGAACAAGCTGGACCGCTTAGGCGAAGAGGACCAGCAGACCCTGCTGCGTCAGGCCCGGCGCAATGGCGGCATCGCCATTTCGGCCCTGACCGGTGACGGGCTCGATACCCTGTTCGATGCCATCGACCGCCGCATGGTGGCGGGGCGCGAGGTGGTGGAGTTCGACATTGATGTCAGCGATGGGGCCGCCATCGCCTGGCTCTATGGCAAGGGCGAGGTGCTGGAACGTCAGGATGACGAAACCCGCGCCTATCTGCGTGTCGGGCTTGACCCCGCGGACGTGGCCCGGTTCCAGGACCGGTTCCCCTATCGGGCCCGTGAACAGGCCTTCGCGTCATGAGCCTGCCCGACCCCGAAAAGGTGGCCGCCATCATCCGCGATGTGGCGGCCAGCGAAATCGTTCCCCGCTTCCGCAGCCTGTCCAAGGCTGACATCAGGGAAAAGGGGCCGGGCGATCTGGTGACTGTGGCGGATGAGGCGGCGGAGCGGGCACTGACCGCCCGCCTGCCCGATCTGCTGCCAGGGTCATTGGTGGTGGGGGAGGAGGCGTGCGCCGCCGACCCCGCCATCCTGTCCCGCATTACCGCCGGCGATGACCCGGTCTGGATCATCGATCCCGTGGATGGAACCAGCAATTTTGCCAATGGCCGCCCGGTCTTCGGCGTGTTGCTGGCCCTGTCGGTCGGCGGGCGCACCGTCGGTGGCTGGATCTATGATCCGATGGGCGACCGGATGGTGATGGCCGAGGCCGGGCAGGGCGCCTGGATGGGTGGGGAGCGCTTGCGGGCCCTGGCCGGCGGCCCGGTGCCCGGCCTGCGCGGCTCACTTTCCACCAAATTCTTTGTGCCGGAGGAGAAGAAGCGGATCGAGGCCCTGCGCCCGCATTTCGCCTCCACCTACCGCCTGTTCTGTGCCGCGCACGAATATCTGCACCTGCTGACGGGCAAGGGGCAGTTCGCGCTGTATAACCGCACCATGCCCTGGGACCATGCTGCCGGGGCCTTGGCCTATGCGGAGGCGGGGGGCCATGTCGCCAAATGGGACCGCACCCCCTATCACCCTGGCGACGTGACCGGCGGCATCCTGGTGGCCGCCGATGCGCCGACCTGGGATGCCATTCACGGGTTGGTGTTTCCGGGATAGGTCACTTCGGCGTGCGATGCACTGCCAATGCCCCAGGCCCCTGCGTCGTGGGCATGATCTCGACCCGGTTCACGTTGAAATGCGGTGGCAGGGTCGCGGTCCAAGTCACTGTTTCCGCGACATCTTCCGCCGTCAGTGGTACCGTGTCGGCATAGACCTTGGCCGCCCGCTCCGCATCGCCCTTGAAGCGCACCAGGCTGAAATCGGTCTGCACCATGCCGGGCTCAACACAGGTCACACGCACGCCGGTGCCGATCAGGTCGGCGCGCAGCGACAGGCTGAACTGCGTCACGAAAGCCTTTGATGCGCAATAGACATGGCCACCCGGATAGGGGTAGGAGCCGGCGGTGGAGCTGATATTGATGATATGCCCATGACGGCGGTCCACCATGCCGGGCAGAATCAGGCCCGTGATGATGGCCAACGCCTTGTCATTGGTGTCGATCATCACCTCCCAATCATCCAGGTCGGCCTTGTAGGCGGGCTCCGCCCCCAGCGCCAGGCCGGCATTATTGATCAGCAGGTCGATATCGCGGAATTCCGCGGGCAGGGCAGCCAGTTCCGCCTCAACCGCCTTGCGGTCGCGCACATCGAACTTCATCAGATGAACCGGTGTATTGATCTCTTCCAACAAGCCATTGAACTTGCTGAGATCACGCCCCGTCAGGATCAGCTTCGACCCCAGCGCCGCGAAACGGCGGGCAAAGGCTGCACCAAAGGCACCGGTGGCACCGGTGATCATCACCACCTTGGGCGCGTAGGGAACGTTGGTCATTTTCTGCTCTCCGGTCTTCTGATCACGCCTGACGTTCTGTCTTCTTGGCCTCGACCCACAGCGCTTCCATCTCGTCCAGGGTGGAGGTCTCGGGCCTTTTGCCTTGGCTTCCAAGCGCTTGTTCGACGAAGCGGAACCGTCGGTCGAACTTGAAATTGGTCCCACGCAGCGCCGTTTCGGGGTCGACTTCCAGGCGGCGGGCGAGATTGACCAGCGCGAACAGCACGTCGCCCAGCTCATCCTGAACCCGCGCCTTATCCTGCTGGCGTGCCTTGATCTCGGCCCGCAATTCACCGATCTCTTCCTCGATCTTGTCCAGGATCTCATCCGCCTGGGTCCAGTCGAAGCCGACCCGCGCGGCGCGCTTTTGCAGCTTCACGGCGCGCGTCAGGGCGGGCAGGCCCGGCGTGATCCCATCCAGCGCCGAGGGCGGAACACCGCTGGCCGCCGCCTTCTCCGCCCGCTCCCGCGCCTTCAGCTCTTCCCAATGCTTGACCTGATCGTCGGCGCTGTTGACCGAAACCTCGCCGAAAACATGGGGATGGCGGCGGATCATCTTGTCGGCGATGTGGCCCGCGATGGCGTCGAAATCGAACAGGCCGCGTTCCTTGCCCATCTGGGCATAGAATACCGTCTGGAACAGCAGATCGCCCAATTCATCCTTTACGGCCATCATGTCGCCCGACTGAATGGCGTCCGCCACCTCATAGGCTTCTTCGATGGTGTGCGGGGCGATGGTGGCGAAATCCTGCTCCAGGTCCCAGGGGCAGCCGCCATCGGGATCGCGCAGCTTCGCCATGATGTCCAGAAGGCGGGTGGTATTGTCCGTCATCGCACCGCATCCATTATCGGGTCTGCCGCGACCTTATCGGACCGGGTGCTCCGATGCCAGGGGCGGGGACCCCAGGCCACGGAATTGGCCCCATGCGCAAGGGGCGAAGCGACACTGCCCGTCCCCATCACCATGGTTAATTTAGAACGATGTTCAAATTGAAGGGCGCGATCATGAAGCGGCGTGTTGGATGGATGATGGTGGCGGCCCTGGCCCTGCTGCCGGGCTGTCTTGTGGTGGATGCGATGCGGTTTCAGAACGCGCAGGACGCGGCGGTGGCCGTGCCTTCCGGCCCTCTGCCGCTGGACCTGCCCATCCAGGATGGCAATGGTCTCATCACGTTTCGCGGGTCTGTGAATGGCAAGGCCGATCTGCTGTTCGCGCTGGATACGGGTGCTCCGGTCTCCGTTCTGCTGGCGGGGGCGGAGACAGCGCCCCTGGCGCTGGACCTGTCGGATGCGCAGAAGCTGGGCGACAGCCCGGCCAGCCCCATTGGCTCCTTCCGCTTTGGCTTTACGCTTGATTTTGGGCCGGTGGCCCTGCGCGACCTGCCGATGGTGGCCGTGCCCATCGACACCATGCCCTGCCGTGACAGGCTGGATCAGTTGGGCATTCGCGGCATTGTCGGGGCCGACCTGCTGCGCCATTACGTGGCGGAGCTGGATTTCGATGCCAACCGCCTGCGCCTGCACGATCCCAAGGTCTGGACGCCCGATGGCGGCACCATCCTGCCTCTGGAATTCAAGGATGGGCATATCTATGTCCAAGCCGGCATAACCCTGCCGGATGGTACACCGGTTGACGGGCTGTTCCATGTCGACAGCGGCAAGAACACGGCCCTGTTGCTGCGCGTCGGCACCGACCCGGCCCTGACCCTGCCGCCGCCGGGCGGCAAGGTGCGCAAGGCCTGCTATATCAACGGGCTGGAGGAACAGCGGGAAGGGGCGCCCGTCACCCTGCGCGCCGGTGACGCCACCATGCCGGACCTGCCCAGCCTCTACAGCCCGCCCGGCAGCCTGGAAATGAGCAGCAGCATCGGCACCATCGGGGCCGCTACCCTGCGCCGCTGGAACGTCACCATCGATTATCCCGGCAAGCGTCTGATCCTGAAGCCGCGCCGGCAATAGAATTGGCTTACCCCTCCAGCCAGCCGGCGAGATCGCGCAGCGCCCGCGTGCTGTAGGCCTTCTTGCGGTCCTTGCCGTGCAGTTCCTTGCCGTTGGGCTGCCGTTCCGTTACGGGTGGGAACAGGCCGAAATTGACGTTCATGGGCTGGAACGTCTCGGCCTCGGCCCCGCCCGTGATATGGGACAGCAGCGCGCCCAGGGCCGTCGTGCGCGGGGGCAGGGAGGGCTCGGTGCCCAAACGGTCGCATGCCGCGAACCGCCCGGCCATCAGCCCGACGGCGGCACTTTCCACATAGCCCTCGCAGCCTGTGATCTGCCCCGCGAAACGCAGGCGCGGCATGGCTTTCAGGCGCAAGGACCCGTCCAGCAGGCGCGGGGAATTGATGAAGGTGTTGCGGTGCAGACCGCCCAGACGCGCGAACTCTGCATTTTCCAGGCCGGGGATCATGCGGAACACCCGCACCTGGTCGGCATATTTCAGCTTGGTCTGGAAGCCAACCAGATTATAGAGCGTGCCCAGCGCATTATCCTGACGCAGCTGCACCACGGCATAGGGGCGCTTGCCCTCATGCGGGTTGGTCAGGCCTACGGGCTTCATGGGGCCATAGCGCAGGGTATCGACGCCGCGCTCAGCCATCACTTCAATGGGCAGGCAGCCTTCAAAATAGGGGGTGTTCTTCTCCCACTCCTTGAAGTCACCCTTTTCCCCATCGATCAGCGCCTGGATGAAGGCCTGGTACTGCTCCTTATCCATGGCGCAGTTGATATAATCCTTGCCCGTGCCGCCCGGCCCGACCTTGTCATAGCGCGACTGAAACCAGGCCTTGGACAGGTCGAT
>CALRNG020000163.1:0-7829 GCA_943369495.1 Rhizobium sp. Q54 | reverse complement strand
AGGCGAGTATTCACAAAGCCGGTATGGGCGGGGATATGCGTTCCCGGCTTCAACAGGGAGAACAGGACCGACGGTGCGCGGCCCCGGATACCGGTCAGGGGTATGCCCGCCATCGCCGCCGCCGTGGCGGGGCAGCGGGCAATGTTCTCTTCCTGCGGTGCGCCATTCTTCCAAAGGTAAAAGGCGCTCCAGTCCGGATTGCCGCGCAGGCCCGAACGGTCCACCTGCGCCCGGTCGGCGCTGGCCTCCAGATAGGGGTGGAAAGCTTCGGGTCCCTGCATCACGGCCAGCAGTTCCTGACGGATGGCATCGGTCTGCGCCTCCAGCCTTTCCAGCCAGGGAAAAACCTCGCGCTCATAGAACTGCACCTGTGGCAGTTCGGGGAACAGATAGGCCTGCGGCTGCTGGTAATAGACCTGACGCCGCCCGAACAGGATGTCGAGCGAGCGGGCGAATCGACCCTCGCCGGCGCTGGGGTCGAAGCCGGCATCCTTCAGGCTGGACAGAAGATGGTCTTCAAACCGGCGCGCATAATCCTGCGTCACCCCCTGTACCCGGCGCAGTTCGGCGACCAGATCGGGGGGCAATTGTGCCACCGGCGGGGCGGCGCGCAGGGCGTTGTTGTAGAAGGAGGTGGCGGCCTTATGGTCGCCCTTCGTCCCGAAATGATCACCCTTCAGGATCAAGGCCCGCACATTGCGCGGGTCCAGGGCCAGCACGCGGTCCAGTGCCACCAGCATGCCGGCGGCATCGCCCACGCCCCGGCAGCCATAGGCCAGACCCAGCAGCGTGCCCAGGTCACCGGCCCCCAGCGCCACCGCCTGCCCGAACCCCGCCTTGGCGCCTGCGAAATCCCCGCGCTTCAGGGCTTCCGCACCGGCGCGGGCATGTGGGGTCGGGTCCGGGGTACGCGTGAACATGGGGGCCATCCTGGCTGCGGGACGGCCCATTGGACGGGATTGGCAAAGCCGCCGTCAACCATGTTCAGGTCCGGTGTTCACAAACCCTGCGCTGCCTTCAGCACGGCATCGACATGGCCCGGCACCTTCACCTTGCGCCATTCGGCGCGCAGCACGCCGTCCTTGTCGATCAGGAAGGTGGAGCGTTCGATGCCCATATATTTCTTGCCGTACATGTTCTTCTCCGCCCAGGCGCCGTACCGTTCCGTCACGTCGCTGTCGGCATCCGACGCCAGGATGAAGGGCAGCTTGTACTTGGCCTTGAACTTGTCATGGCTGGCCACGCTGTCCTTGGAAATGCCGATGATGGTGGCGTCCAGCTTTTCGAAATGCGGTAGCTGTTCACCGAATCCGCAGGCCTGGGTGGTGCAGCCGGACGTGTCGTCCTTGGGATAGAAATAGACCACCACATTCCTGCCCTTCAGGGCCGACAGGGTGACGCTGCCATTGCCGTCGGTGGGCAGGGTGAAATCGGGGGCGGGCTGGCCGATCACGATGGTCATCAGGGGTTCCTTTGAGGAATAGTGGATCATCAACAAGGATTTAGATGCGGCGCGGCAGAGTCAACCCGCCGCATGGACAAAGAGGATGCAGGCATGATCAGTGTGGATTACGTGCGCACCATGGCCGCCTATGGCCATTGGATGAACAGCCGCATGATGGAGGCCGTCACCGGCATCCCGGCGGCGGACCGGTCCCGCGACTTAGGCGCCTTCTTCAAGTCGCTGCATGGCACGCTGGACCATATCCTGTGGGCCGACCTGATCTGGATGAGCCGGTTTGAGGGGACGGCCCCGCCCGTGCCGAAGGGCGGGACAGGGCTGCTCTACCCCGATTGGGCGGAACTGGTCTCCCGCCGGGCAGAGATGGATGCGCATATTCTGGGCTGGGCCGAGAGGGTGACACCGGAATGGCTGGCATCACCTCTGTCCTATGTCACGAAGTTCAACCCTCACCACTGGACCCTGCCGGCCTGGGTCGCCGTCACCCATTTCTTCAACCATGGCACCCATCATCGCGGCCAGGCGACGACCCTGATGATGCAGCTGGGTATTGATCCCGGCGTCACCGATCTGCCGGCCTTGCCGGGCATCTTCGATGGCTCGCTGGGTATCGTGGCGTCCAAGGTGCCGGTTTAACGGAACCTCGCTTCTCCAAGGCCACCCTTCCTTGCCAAATGAAAAAAAGGGGGCCGCTATCCACGGCCCCCTTTCTCATGGCACTGGCGGACAGGACCCTTCACAGGCTCACGGCTTGAAAAGCGTTCCGTCCGGCGTGATGCCCGTCGGCTGGCCCACCAGGATGGTGGTCAGCCGGGCGGGGTCCAACAGGCGGGCGGCCACCCGCTTGACATCGGCCAGGGTGACGGCGTTCAGCAGATCGTTGCGCTTGTTCAGGTAGTCAATGCCCAGATTGTCCCGCTGCACCTGCAACAACAGGCCGGCAATGGCACCATTGTTGGTGAATTGCAGGGGGAAGGAGCCGGTCAGATAGGTCTGGGCATCGCGCAGTTCGGCCTCGGTAATGCCGTTCTTAGCGACATCGCCCCAGATCTGCTTGGTGACGCTAATCGCCTCTGCCGCCTTGTCATTGACGGTGGAGCCGCTGACCGTCACCAGATTGGCGTGGTCAAAGCTTTGCAGGCTGGAGCCGATGCCATAGGTCAGGCCGCGCTTTTCCCGAACCTCGTCCATCAGACGCGACGAGAAGCCACCACCGCCCACCGCGTAATTCAGGATGGTGGCCGCATACCAGTCCGGGTCTGACCGGTCCATGCCAGCATGGGCCAGGATCATCACCGTCTGCGGAATGGGGCGGGGGACCAGGATGGTCTTGCCCGGTGCCGCCGCCGCGATATCCGCCACTGGCGTCAGATCGGCCTTGGCGGGCAAGGCGCTGAACAGGCTGTCCAGCAGCGGGGCCAGTTCGTTGGCGGTGATATCGCCAGACACCGCGACCTTCAGCCCCTCGCGGGCCAGACGGGTGCGGGCGAAATTGACCAGATCGTCGCGGGTGATGGCGGCCAGGGTCTGGGCCGTGCCACGCTGTGGCCGTCCATAGGGGTGGCCGGGGAAGACCGTCTCCCCGAACGCCATCTGCGCCCAGTAATTGGGGTCGGCCTGCGACCGGCGCAGGCTGGTCTGCAACTGCCCCCGGATACGCTCCACCGCCTCGGCATCAAAGCGCGGCTTGGTGAGCGCCAGACGCATCAGGTCGAAGGCAGTATCCTTCGTCTCCCGCAGGGTGGTGAGCTGCCCCACGAGCCCGTCACGACCGGCGCTGAACGACAGCTGGATGGAGTTCGCGTCCAGCTTGCCCTGGAACGCTTGGCTGTCCAGGTCGCCCGCCCCTTCATCCATGGTGCTGGCCACCATGATGGCCAAACCCTGCTTGCCGTCCGGGTCGCGTTCGGTGCCGCCTGCGAAGGCGAACTGCATGGCGATGATGGGGTTCTTGGTGTCGCGCACCAGCCAAGCCTCAATCCCGCCGGGGCTGACCACCTTTTCGATATCGACGGCAGCGGCGGGCAGGCTGGTGAAGGCCAGCGCGAAGGCCGCGAGCAGCAGCAGGCCCGTGCGGCGGATCATCTTCATGGCATCCATTACTTGGTCCCCCCCTTGGCCGGGGCGGTGGGTGCGGTCGGCGGGGTCGCTGGCGCGGGGGCCTGGGCCGGGGCCGGTGCGGCGGTCGGCATCAGGATGCCCGTGACATGGTTGTCCTGACCCAGGACCAGCTTGGCCGCCTGTTCCACCTGTTCGCGGGTGACGGCGGCGATACGGTCGGGCCAGACCTCCACATCTTCCACCGTCTGCCCGGTGGTCAGCGCCACGCCGAATGCGTAGGCTGGGCCTTGCAGGCTGTCGCGCGCAAAGACCGCGTCGCGGCGTAGGCGCACCTTGGCCGATGCCACTTCCGCATCCGTCACACCGCCCGACAGCAGCTTTGCCAGCTCCGCATCCAGTGCCTTTTCGACGGCAGCCACATCCTGCCCGGGGGCCGGTGTGGCGGAGATGGAAAGGGTACCGAGGTCCAACGCGTTGGGATTGTAGGACAGGTTAACACCTGCTGCGATCTTCTGCTCCACCACCAGCGACTTATAGAGCCGCGAGGTGGCGCCATCGGCCAGGATGCTTTCCAGCACCTCCAGCGCGGACGCGTACTGTTTCTCACCCGCGCTGTAGCTGGGCGCCTTCCAGAGGCGCATCCAGTTGGGCTGACGCACCTGATCATCGGTCAGCGTGATGCGCCGCGCCCCCTCCGTCGGCGGCTCGGTCACGCGTACGCGGGCCGGGATATCCTTGGACGGCTTGATCTTGCCATAGGTCTTTTCGGCCAGCGGCTTCAGCTCCGCCGCCGTAATGTCGCCCGCCACCACCAGGATGGCGTTGTTGGGCGCATAATGGCGCTTGTAGAAATCCAGCGCGTCCTGGGTCGAGAGCTTCTCGATCTCATGCATCCAGCCGATGATGGGCGTACCATAGGGATGGTGCACGAACAGCAGGCTGTAGAGCTGTTCATAGAGGCGCGATGCCGGCTCATTCTCGGTCCGCTGGCGGCGTTCCTCCTGGATCACCTTGCGCTCCGGCAGGACGATATCGTCCGTCAGGCGCAGATTGACCATGCGGTCGGCCTCCATCCCCATGACCAGTTCCAGCCGGTCGCGGGCGATATTCTCAAAATAGGCCGTGTAATCGTAGGCCGTGAAGGCATTGTCGCGCCCGCCATTGCGGGCCACGGTGCGGGAGAATTCCGACGGCTTCATCTTGTCCGTGCCCTTGAACATCAGATGTTCAAGATAATGGGCCAGACCGGATTTGCCCGGCTCCTCATCCGCCGAACCGACCTTGTACCAGACCATATGGCTGACGACGGGGGCGCGGGGGTTGTTCACCACCACCACCTGCATACCGTTCTTCAGGGTAAAGGTCTCAGGATCGAAAACGCGGGCTGCAGCGGGGAAGATCGCCGTCAGGCCCATCAGCGCCGACAGGGCCACGCCGGCCGTCAGGGCGCGCCAGCGGCGTCGTTGCGTTACGGGACGTGCATCATGGGTCACGGGTAAAAATTCCTCCCGGCACAACAGGGCTGTTGGCCCGTACTGTGGCGCGGGGGATGCTGAAAGCCAATGGAATTAACGTGAACGAATTGTAATGTGGGGGCGGGTCACCACCCCCACATCGCTTACGCCCGCTTGGCGCCGATATAGGCGACGTCGCTGCGCGTGGCTTCGAAATCGGTCAGCGAAATCGGGTATTCGCCTGTGAAGCAGGCATCGCAATATTGCGGCATGTCGCCATCACGCTTGGCATGGTTCAACGACTTGTAAAGGCCATCCAGGCTGATGAAAGCCAGACTGTCTGCGTTGATAAAGGTGCGCATTTCCTCCACCGACATGCGGTGGGCCAGCAGCTTTTCCTTCTCCGGCGTGTCGATGCCGTAGAAGCAGGGGTTGCTGGTCGGCGGGCTGGAAATGCGCATATGCACTTCCTTGGCACCGGCATCGCGCATCATCTCCACGATCTTTACCGACGTGGTGCCGCGCACGATGCTGTCATCGACCAGGATGATGCGCTTGCCCTCAATGAAATGCCGGTTGGCATTGTGCTTCAGCTTCACGCCCAGGCGGCGGATCTTGTCCGTCGGCTGAATGAAAGTGCGGCCGACATAATGGTTGCGGATAATCCCCAGGTCGAAGGGAATGCCGCTCTTCTCTGCATAGCCCAGTGCTGCCGGCACGCCAGAATCCGGCACGGGGATCACCAGATCGGCGTCGATATGGCTTTCCACGGCCAACTGCGCGCCGATCTTCTTGCGCACGCCGTAAACCGAATGACCTTCCATGAAGCTGTCGGGCCGGGCGAAGTAGATATATTCGAAGATACAGAATTTGGAGCCCGTCTGCTGGAACGGGCGCAGCGACTGCACCCCGTTCTTGTCCAGTACCACCATCTCACCGGGTGCGATGTCGCGCACATAATCGGCACCGATAATGTCCAGCGCCACCGTTTCCGACGCCAGGACATGGGTGTCGCCCAGGCGACCCAGGACCAGCGGACGCACGCCATGCGGATCGCGCACGCCGATGACCTGATCCCTGGCCATGCAGACCAGGGAATAGGCCCCTTCAACCTGACGCAGCGCATCGACCAGACGGTCGATGACAGAGCCATTCCGGCTGGTGGCCATCAGATGGATGATGGTTTCGGTGTCGGATGTCGACTGGAACAGGCAGCCCCGGCGCACCAGCTGGCGGCGCAGCTGCATGGCGTTGGTCAGGTTGCCATTATGGGCCAGGGCAAAGCCCCCGAACTCAAACTCGGCGAACAGCGGCTGCACATTACGCAGGGACCGTTCGCCCGTGGTGGCGTAGCGGACATGGCCGATGGCGATGTCGCCCGTCAGGTTGCGCATGACCGCTTCGCTGCCGAAAATGTCACCGACCTGACCCAGCGCCCGATGCTGGGGGAAGTCCTGGCCGTCAAAGCTAACGATGCCGGCGGCCTCCTGGCCGCGATGCTGAAGCGCGTGCAGTCCCAGCGCCACCAGTGCCGCCGCATCCTGGGGACCATACACACCGAAGACGCCGCACTCTTCACGCAGCTTGTCGTCGTCGAAGGGATGGGTCGTAAGCATGGGCTTCGCACCTTTCGCGGGGAGGAGAATGTCCGGTAGGGTCATGTTCATGCGCCGGGTCAGCGTTGGTCCCCTTCGGGACGTCGATCCGGTTGGTTGGGTTGTGGCTGGTCGGTGCTTTTGATCACCTGGTCAAGGCGGCCAAGGTCGTCGGCATTATAGCCGCGATCCGTCTCCGGCACAGCCGCGTTCCCCGCAGATGTGGGGCGCGGATTGGCCAGCCGTTCCAGGGTGCGTTTGGCGTTTTCCGCCTCTTCCAGCCGGTGCTGCGCGCGCTGGGCCTCGCGCTGCGCTGGGGACAGGTCGGCATTGGGCAGAAAGTCGCGCAGGATATCGGCGCCCGTCTCCAGGAACGGCTTGGCCTTGGCATCACGCAGCCAGACCGGCTGTTCAGGCCAGAGCCAAGCCGCAAACAGATAGGCCAGCGACACCAGCACCGCGCCGCGCACCACGCCAAAGGCAAAGCCCAGCGAGCGGTCGATGGCCGACAGGCTGCTTTCCTGCACCTTGCCGGAAATGGTGCTGGTCACCACCGACAGGGCGATCAGGGATAAGGTGAAGACGCCCAAGATGGTGACGCCATCGGCCACATACTGGGTGCTGATATAAATCCTTGTATAGGGGGCGGCGTGCGGGAACAGCCACAAGGTGGCCAGGGCCGCGCCGATCCAGGCGGCCACCGACAGCACTTCGCGCACGAATCCGCGCGCAAAGGCCATCAGGGCGGAGATCAGAAGGACGGTGACGACGGCAACGTCAACGGGGTTCAGGCTGCTGCCTTCCATGCGGCTCCCCTTAATCCCGGCCACGCGGCGGGCGCGGTGGTGCGTCCGCCTGGAACAATGGCAGCAGATCGGACAGATGGTCCAGTTCGATGCGCCGCAACCCTTCTGCCGAACCATCGCCGCGCGACCGGCGCGGCTGCGGCATCAGGGCGCGGTTGAACCCCAGTTTGGCGGCTTCCTTCAGCCGCTGGTCCGTCTGGCTGACGGCGCGGATATCGCCCGACAGGCCGATTTCGCCGAAGACCACGGCATCCGCCGGCACCGGCTCCCCCGTCAGGGAACTGATCAGGGCGGCGGCAACGGCCAGATCGGCAGCCGGCTCAGAGATTTTCAGGCCACCGGCCACCGACAGATAGACATCGTTGGCCCCGATGGCCACCCCGCACCGCGCCTCCAGCACGGCCAGAACCATGGCGAGACGCGAGGTGTCCCAACCGACCACGGCCCGGCG
>CALRNG020000162.1:0-7880 GCA_943369495.1 Rhizobium sp. Q54 | reverse complement strand
CGGGCATGCGCGAATGGCGCCATGCCAATGAACGGGGCCTGTCCTCGTCCGGGGCCATGCGCGCCAACCTGATGCAGCGTATGGAACGCGTCATGTCGGTGACCGTGGGGCGCGAAATGGCGGACACGGAGAAATATATGACCGTGCTGGCGTCTGTCGGTTCCGCCGGCCCCTTCGTCGGCCTGTTCGGTACCGTCTGGGGCATCATGGGCGCCTTCACCAATATCGCAGCGCAGCAGAACACCTCGCTGGCCGTGGTGGCCCCGGGCATCGCGGAGGCGCTGTTTGCCACCGCCATCGGTCTGGTCGCCGCCATCCCGGCCGTGCTGGCCTATAATTACTTTTCCTCGGAGATCGGGCGGTTTGGCGACCGGCTCGACTCATTTGTGACAGAATTCTCCGCGATCCTGCAGCGTCATCTGGAAGAGCGGGGCTGAGATGGGGGCGAGCCTTCCCGGCAAGCATGCAGGTCGCGGGCGGCGTCGTGGCCGCCGCGCCGCCATGTCGGAGATCAATGTGACGCCCTTCGTGGACGTCATGCTGGTGCTGCTGATCGTATTCATGGTGGCAGCGCCGCTGCTGACCGCCGGCATTCCCGTTAACCTGCCCAAGGGGGCGGCCCAGGCGCTGAAATCGGAAGAAGATCCGCTCTGGGTTACGGTGACAGCGGATGGCCGTATCTCGTTCAAGGACAAGAAGGTCTTTGATAATGAGATCTTCGCCATGGCCGAACTGGCCCCGCGTCTGGCCATCGTCGCGGAACAGGCACCCGACCGCAAGGTGCTGGTCCGCGGTGACCGTGAGGCAACCTATGCCAGCATCGTGGATGTGTTAAGCGAGGCGCGCCGCGCCGGCCTGTCGGAGGCCAAGCTGGTCATCGAATCCGACGGTCGCGGCGCACGGTAAGGGTGGAAATCAACGCATCATGCGGACCACCCTGATCCTTTCCGGCATCCTGCATCTGGCGCTGATCATCCTGGCGCTGATCGGCCTGCCGCACCTGATCAAGAAGCGGGAGGTGATCCAGCTTCAGGAGGTGCCGGTCGAGGTGGTGGAGGTCGGACCCATGACCATCGCCAAGCTGGCAGAGCCCAACCCCAAGCCGCTGCCCCCGCCGCCCAAGCCCACCCCGCCAAAGCCGGAACCGCCCCCGCCACCGCAGCAGGCCAAGGAAGCCCCGCCGCCGCCGCCGGAAGTGAAGGTGCCCGAGCCGCCCAAACAGGTGGCCGAGAAGCCGCCGGAACCGGAGCCCAAGCCCGAACCCAAGCCGGAGCCGCCGAAGGAAGAGCCGAAGCCGGAACCTCCCAAGAAGGAGGAACCTAAGCCCAAGCCGCCCGAGCCGAAGAAGGAAGAGCCCAAGCCCAAGAAAGAGGAGCCGAAGCCCAAGCCGCCGGAGAAGACGCTGGACAGCGTTTTGAAGAATGTCGCCAAGCTGAAGACCGACACGCCACCTTCCAAGGAGCCGCCGAAGGAGACCTCGTCCGAGCCGCCGCAGCCGCTGGCTGCCAAGACGGGCGAACGGTTGAGCATCAGCGAGGAGGACGCGCTGCGCCGTCAGATCCGCAATTGCTGGAACGTGCCGGTGGGGGCGAAGGGCGTGGAAAACATGCAGGCGGAAATCCGGGTCTTGTTCGATGCCAGCCTGCGCGTCACAAATGTGCAGTATGTGTCGGGTACGGGTAATCCCAATACCGATCCGCATTTCCGGGCCTTTGTGGAATCCGCCTTACGGGCGCCGCTTTTGCCTGGATGTAATACGTTGAACATCCCGCGCGACAAGTACGGGGACAAAGGCTCCATCCTGATGAAGTTCAGCCCGAAGGATATGTTCTGATGCAAGCCAACGCTCTATTCTCCACGGGCGGCTGGCGGGTTGTCGGTCGGTTCATCGCCATGGTGGCGATGGTTCTGGCCGCCGGCTTCGCCGCACCTGCCCGCGCCGAACTTGAGATCGACATCACGTCAGGCAATCCGCAGCCGATTCCCATCGCCATCACCAGTTTCGCCGGTGACAACCCGAATGCCACGCAGATCGGGCAGAATATCGCCGGGGTGATCTCGGCCAACCTGGAACGGTCGGGGCTGTTCCGCCCGCTGGAACCCGCCAAGTTTGTGCAGACGCCCGACAGCCTGAAGGTCGGTGTCCGCTTCGCCGACTGGCGCCTGATCCAGGCGCAGGGTCTGGTAACGGGCACGGTCAGCCAGTCGCCCGATGGCCGCACCCGGATCGAGTTCCGTCTGTTCGATGTGACGGCGGGCCAGCAGGTCACCGGTTTGGCCTATACCGTCCAGGCCGATGGCTGGCGGCGAGTCGCGCACATTATTTCCGATGCGATCTATAAGCGCGTCACGGGTGAGGAGGGGTACTTCGATACCCGTATCGTCTACATTGCCGAGTCAGGCCCTGCGTTGCAGCGCGTCAAACGTCTGGCGATCATGGATCAGGATGGTGAAAATCACCGTTTCCTGACCGATGGCCGTACTCTGGTGCTGACGCCGCGCTTCTCGCCCAGTACCCAGGAAATCACATATCTGAGCTACTTCAACAACAGGCCTCGGGTGTATCTGTTCAATATTGATACGGGTCGCCAGGAGGTGCTGGGTGATTTCCCCGGCATGACTTTCGCGCCGCGTTTCTCCCCCGATGGTAATAAGGTGATCATGTCGCTGGCCACGTCCGGCAACTCCGACATCTATACCTTGGACCTGCGGACCCGCCGTCAGACACAGTTGACGAACCATCCAGGCATCGACACCTCGCCGTCCTTTGCACCGGATGGCAGTAAAGTTGTGTTCGAAAGCGACCGTGGCGGTACGCAGCAGCTGTATACGGTCAATGCCGACGGCAGCGATGTGAAGCGCATTACTTTCGGCCAAGGCCGTTATGGTACGCCCGTCTGGTCACCGCGTGGCGATCTCATTGCCTTCACCCGCCTGGCGGGGGACAAGTTCTACATTGGGGTCATTCGGCCGGATGGTACGGGTGAGCGACTTCTGACGGAGGCCTACCACGCCGAAGGGCCGACCTGGGCGCCGAACGGCCGAGTGCTAATGTTCTTCAAGGAACGCCCTTCTGGACAGGGGGGCAAACAGCGTCAGGCGAAGCTATACTCAATCGACTTGACAGGGTTTAATGAACGGCAGGTCTTAACGCCCACCGATGCTTCCGACCCTGCATGGTCGCCCTTGATTCCGTGAGTGCGTCACCCTATTTTCGCAACGCAAGAACAGCGCTCAAATCCGCCGGGCCTGAAGATCGCTTCAATGCGACGTCCGGCTGTGGTTCGCGCGGTTCCGTGGGGCAAACACGCACTTCATCCTTTAACTCGATTTCCACCTAGGGGGTCTCTCAAATGCGCTTCAAGATGCTCAGCCTCGTCGCGGTCGCCATGCTGGCCACCGCCTGCTCCTCCAAGCCGGAACAGACGGCAACGGCCACCACCGGTGGCGCCGTTACCCCGCCGCCGGCCGCTGCTAAGCCCTCGGGCCCCGTCCCGGGTTCCGCCGAAGACTTCATCGTCAATGTCGGCGACCGCGTGTTCTTCGGTTTCGACAAGTTCGACCTGACCCCGGAAGCCACCGCTACCCTGGATCGTCAGGCCAACTGGCTGAAGACCTACAAGTCCGTGACCATCACCCTCGAAGGTCACGCTGACGAGCGCGGCACCCGCGAGTACAACCTGGCTCTGGGCGAGCGCCGCGCCAATTCGGTCAAGAACTACCTGACCGCCATGGGCGTCGAAGCCGCTCGCGTCCAGACCATCTCCTACGGCAAGGAGCGTCCGCAGGTCGTTGGTTCCAACGAAGCCGCCTGGACGCAGAACCGCCGTGGCGTGACCGTGATCAACTGATCCGGTACGACCGCTAAGGTCCAGGCGAAGGCCTGAAGGAAACGCCGTCCGGGAAGCCGGGCGGCGTTTTCTTTTGCGCGGGTTTCGTGTTCCCTCAAGTGCCGGGCGCCGCCAAGGGTCAAACCCTCGGCGGCTTGGTATAATTCTGCCTTACCGCCTGTGGACACTTCCGCCGTGCCGGCCTTCGCGGTAGGGTCGCGCCCACCGTAATCCTCGCCAACTGTTGGTCCCGATGATCCGACACCTGCGTTCCCAGAACCCGTATCCCCGCCGCCGCCTGACGCTGGCCGCCATTGCCTTCGCGGCTGTGCTGGGCACCTTGCCGGCTGCGGGCCAATCCGACACGCGGGATATGGCGAACCGGCTGCAACGGCTGGAGAACGAGCTGCAGACGCTGAGCCGGGAGGTTTATCGCGGCGGTGCGCGTCCGCCGTCGGCGGGTGCAAGCGCGCCGGCCATGTCCGGTAACATCGCCGCCGATTTCGAAGTGCGCCTGCAGCGCCTTGAATCGGAGATGCAGACCCTGACGGGCCGGTATGAAGAGGCAGGCTTCCAGGTGGCGCAGCTGCGCGAACAGCTGGCCAAGATGCAGCAGGATCTGGAATTCCGCCTGAGCCGGCTGGAACAGGGACAGGGCGGTGGTCTGAGCACCAATGCCGCGCCGGCGGCGGGCGATGCGGCCCCGGCGGCCTCCGCTTCTCAGGGAACCGGCGCGCCCGCCCCAGCCGCCAACAGCAACGCCGCCCCGGCAGCTGCCGGTTTCAACCTGCCCAACGGGTCGGCGCAGGAACAGTACGACTTCGCCTTCAACCTGCTGCGTCAGGCCGAGTATGACAAGGCCGAGCTGGCCTTCACCCGCTTCATCGAGGCCAACAGCGCCAGCCCCCTGGCCAGCAATGCCCAGTACTGGCTGGGCGAATCCTTCTATGTGCGCGGCAAATACAAGGAAGCGGCGGTGGCCTTTGCCGAGGGCTACCAGAAATATCCCAAGAGCACCAAGGCGCCCGACAGCCTGCTGAAACTGTCCTTGTCCCTGTCGGCCATGAAGTCGAACGAGGATGCCTGCGCCGCCCTGTCGGAGTTGAACCGCGCCTATAAGGCGACGGCACCGCAGACCATCCTGCGCCGGGCCGAGGCGGAAAAGAACCGCCTGAAATGCAAGTAAGCGGCCCCATCGGACCGGTCGGATTCGACCGGTTGATGCAGGCGCTGGGGCCGTTCGAGTCGGCCCCCCATATCGCGGTGGGTGTTTCCGGCGGTGCGGACAGCATGGCGCTGGCCCTGTTGCTGGCCCGCTGGGTGGCGGATCGGGGCGGGGGGCTGCTGGCCCTCACCGTCGATCACGGATTGCGCCCCGACAGCCGGACGGAGGCGGAACAGGTCGCAACCTGGATGGCACAGCGCGGCATCTCCCACCGCATCCTGTCCTGGGAGGGACCTAAGCCCGCCACCGGCATTCAGGCCGGCGCCCGCCATGCCCGCCTGCGCCTTCTGGCCGATGCCGCCGCGGAAGCCGGCATCCTGCATCTGGCGCTGGCCCACCATGGCGATGATCAGGCAGAAACCCACCGTCTGCGGGCCGACCGGTCCAGCGGCCCCCAGGGCCTGGCCGGCATGCCCGCCATCCGGGAGATGGAGCGTGTGCGCCTGATCCGGCCCCTGTTGCCGGTCGCCAAGGATCGGCTGATTGCCACCTGCCAGGCGGCAGGCCAGCCATGGGTGGAGGACCCGTCCAACCGCAACCCGGCCTTTGCCCGTGTTCGGCTGCGCCTGTCGGAGTCGGTGGGGGAGGCGGAGCGGACCGCCGCCACGGCGGCGGCCAGCGCCCGGATGCAGGAGGATGCCGAAGCAGCCTGTCTGCTGGCCCAGTACGCCCGGTTTCAGCCCGAAGGCTGGGCGATCCTGGATCAGGCGCTGTTCAGGGGGGATGCCACCGTGGTGCGGCGGTTGGCCGCAACCCTGCTGCGCGCCGTGGGCGGGTCACCGTATCCGCCAGCCCCCGCCGCCGTGGCTGATCTGGTGGCCGGACTGTGCGCCGATCCCGGCAAGGGGCGCACGCTGGCCGGTTGCCAGTTCACCCCCATCGCCGGTGGCTGGCGCCTGATCCGGGAAGCCCGGAACCTGTCGGGACCCGTCCCCTTGCGGGGGGGCGGACCGCCTATCACCTGGGATGGCCGATTCCGCCTTTGGGCCGAAGGGGTTGGGCAGTATACTGTCCGCGCCCTGGATGAGGATCTGTGGCGCCAGGCCGTGGCGCTGACCCCTGGCTTGGCCCGCGTGGACCTGCCGGCTGCGGTGCGCTGGACCCTGCCGGTGGTGACATCCATGGATAGGCCATTGGTCATACCGCCAATGGCCTGGACGGCCCCCGGCATTGCCGATTTGCGGGTCCATATGGTGCCATTGGTATCGGTTCCGGCAGTTCCCGCACGGTTCGCTGTTGTCACCGCCGCAGATGACATTATCTAATGGGAAGAGTTCCTCCGGGCCTGCCCCGGGGTGCGGTCGATGAAAGGTCAGGCCTGTGAATAATTTCGGTAAGAATCTGGCGCTGTGGCTGGTGATCGGGGTGCTGTTGATCGCCCTGTTCAACCTGTTCCAGACCTCCTCCACCCGCTCCTCGCAGTCTGGCATGGCTTATAGCGACCTGCTGGCCGAGGTCGGCCGTGGCACGGTGACGTCGGTCACCATCAAGGGCGATCAGGTCACAGCCACCACCAACGACAATCGCAGCTTCTCCGTGACGGCCCCGCCCGGTTCCAACGTGGCCGACCGTCTGGTTGACAAGAATGTGCGCGTGTCGGTCGTGGCGGAGGATACGGGCCCGTCGCTCCTGTCCATCCTGCTGTCCTGGTTCCCGATGCTGCTGCTGATCGGCGTCTGGGTGTTCTTCATGCGTCAAATGCAGGGCGGCGGCGGCAAGGCCATGGGCTTTGGCAAGTCCCGCGCCCGGCTGCTGACCGAAAAGGTCGGTCGCGTCACCTTTGATGACGTTGCCGGTATCGATGAGGCCAAACAGGAGTTGGAGGAGGTCGTCGACTTCCTGAAGGACCCGCAGAAGTTCCAGCGCCTGGGCGGCAAGATCCCCAAGGGCGTGCTGCTGGTCGGCCCGCCGGGTACGGGTAAGACGCTGACGGCCCGCGCCGTCGCGGGTGAGGCCAATGTGCCCTTCTTCACCATCTCCGGTTCCGACTTCGTGGAAATGTTTGTGGGTGTTGGTGCGAGCCGGGTCCGCGACATGTTCGAACAGGGCAAGAAGAACGCGCCCTGCATCATCTTCATCGACGAAATCGACGCTGTCGGTCGCCATCGTGGTGCCGGTCTGGGCGGCGGCAATGATGAGCGTGAGCAGACGCTGAACCAGCTGCTGGTCGAAATGGACGGGTTCGAGGCCAATGAGGGCGTGATCCTGATCGCCGCCACCAACCGCCCCGACGTTCTGGACCCGGCCCTGCTGCGTCCCGGCCGCTTCGACCGTCAGGTGGTTGTGCCCAACCCCGACGTGCTGGGCCGTGAGAAGATCGTGAAGGTCCATATGCGCAAGGTGCCGCTGGCACCCGATGTGGACCCGAAGGTGATTGCCCGTGGTACCCCCGGCTTCTCCGGCGCTGATCTGGCCAACCTCGTGAATGAGGCGGCCCTGCTGGCGGCCCGTGCCGGCAAGCGTGTGGTCGGCATGGCCGATTTTGAGTCCGCCAAGGACAAGGTGATGATGGGCGCCGAACGCCGGTCCATGGTCATGTCGGAGAAGGAAAAGAAGCTGACCGCCTATCATGAGGCGGGCCATGCGCTGGTGTCGCTGTGGGTCCCGGAATATGACCCGCTGCACAAGGTTACCATCATCCCGCGTGGCCGCGCCCTGGGCGTGACCATGAACCTGCCGGAACGCGACCGCACCAACTACACCAAGCGCGAGATGGAATCGCGTCTGGCCGTGCTGTTCGGTGGCCGCGTGGCCGAAGAGATCATCTTCGGGCCGGAAAATGTGACCACCGGTGCCTCCAGCGACATCCAGCAGGCCACCCGCTG
>CALRNG020000161.1:0-7905 GCA_943369495.1 Rhizobium sp. Q54 | reverse complement strand
ACGGCGGCGGCCACGTCGGGATTGGCGGCCAGATATCCTGCTTCATTGAACAGCGACCCGCCGGCCCCGCCCAGAAACAGGGCGCCACGATTGAAGACCGCAATCTCCACGCCGGACAGACGGTCGCTGCCGTCCGATCCCGACATCAGGAAGCCGTCGCCATCCCGCGTAAGGGTGAAGGCCGACCGCTCCCCCTTGAACAGGGCGATGTCGATGCCGCCACCGCCGATCAGCCGGTCGTCGCCGGCCCCGCCGACCAACGTGTCGAAGCCGGACCCACCGGTCAGCGTATCGCCGCCGCGCCCGCCATGGAGATAGCTGTCCAGGCTGCTGGCCTTCAGGCTGTCTGCCGCGTCGCCGCCATAGGCGCGTTCGATCTCTCCCGCGCGGAACAGGAGCTTGTTCATGGCATCCAGGCTGGCCTGCCCCGCTTCGAGATCGACCTGTATCGACCGGGTCAGGATAGCGCCGTTGAGCGTATCGGTGCCGCCCGCCCGTTCATTCAACCGAACCTCCCCGAAGAGGAAGTCGTTGATCAGGAACAGATCGTCGGTACCCCGGTCCTCCCCGAACACGCGCAGGGTCCAGGATTTCACCTCCCCCACATTGCCGTTCTGCCCGCCGGTGACCCTCAGGGTCCAATCGCCCTGGGCCTGCTGCCCCATCAGGGCCACGCTGGAGAAGGTGAAACGGATATCCTGCTGTGCGGAGCCGTGAACGGAGATCAGCCCCGATCCGGGGCGTTCCAGCAGCGTGGCGATGGCGCCCGTGGGGCTGACCAGCTGGATCGTCAGATCGCCGATCCAGGTATGGTTCAGCGCCACATCGACCTCGACATGTTCGATGGCGAGGTTGGCGGACAGGGTCACCGACGAGGT
Organism: Rhizobium sp. Q54; assembly: GCA_943369495.1. Taxonomy (GTDB): domain Bacteria; phylum Pseudomonadota; class Alphaproteobacteria; order Azospirillales; family Azospirillaceae; genus Niveispirillum. The sequence continues at coordinate 7,027 of CALRNG020000161.1, read as the reverse complement.
GCTGAAACCGTTGGTCAGGATCGGCAGGCCGATATCGGGGCGGTAGCTGGCCGTCAGGCTCTGCTCATTGGCCGCTGTGCGCTGCCCCTGCCAGGTTTCTGCCAGACGCACGGCGGCACGACCGTCCACGACGCCATATCCCTTGGCATCGTCATGGGACAGTTGCATGCCGTTCCAGCCGAACACGCCCCCCGGCGCCGGCGTCGTGGGGCGGTTATTGCCGCTGGCGGCCAGGATCATCTGCACATCGCGGTAGCCGAGACCGGGGTTGGCCTCCAACATCAGCGCCACAACACCGGACACGCCGGGTGCAGCGAAGCTGGTGCCCGACTTGGTCGTGCTGTCACCCGTTTCATAGCCGACGGTCCCGGCCCGATCGCTGGTGACCAGGCCGACGCCCGGTGCCGCCACCAGAACAGACGTGCCGGGTGTGGTGAAGCTGGCGGGCGACGTCATCTGGTCCGTGGCGGCGACCGCGATGGTGAAACGGCTGTTCTGGAAATTGTGCAGATTGACGTCGTCGCCAAACTCCGCGCTATTGCCGGCGGACTGCACCACCACGGTACCCAGCCCGTCGCGCCCTTCGGCCACCAGCCGGCGCAGGGCCGCCCCACTGGCCGTCATGGTCGTGCCGAAATCATCCATGAAGGCGCTGTCGGGGGAATCCTGGAACGCATTGCCCAGACCCCAGCTATTGTTCAGTACATCCACCTTGCCCAGCGCCTGGGTGAAGGCGCGGGTCAGCACCTCGTCCAGGGCAGTGGGCGATCCGCCGAGCCGGCTGTAGAAAGAGACAAGATCGGCATTGTAGGCCACGCCCACCCCGCCGATACCGTTACGCTCCGCCGCGATGATGCCGGCAACGGCAGTGCCGTGATTGTCCTGCACCCGTACCGGGACGCCGCCGGGCAGGCCGGTATCGGCATTGGCCGACAGATCCGTGCGCTGATTATCGTCCAGGTCCGGGTGGTTGCGGTCGATCCCCTGATCCAGGACGCCCACCCGCACACCCCGGCCCGTATAGTCGGCCCAGACGGCGGTGACCCGCAGGCCATTTTCGCCCAGATGCCATTGCTGCGTGAACAGGGGGTCGGTGGGGCTGCTGCTGCCGGGGGGACCCTTGCTGCCGGACGCGGCGGGGAACAGCCCGACGGCGGACAGGGTGTAATTTCCCGTGGCGAAAGCATCGGCACCCGCCGCCGAAAGGTTGAAGCGGCCGCTGGTGGTGGGGGTGAAGGCGATGTGGGATTGACCGCTACTGGCGGTGCCCGCCACCAAAGTGCCGCCATTGCCATCCAGAAGGGTGAGGGCTGGACTGTCCAGCCGCTGACTGCCATCCCGCCGGGCCAGCAGATCGAACACATAGGAACGCCCTGCCAGCAGATCGACAGCGAACCAGTCCTGATCACCCCCTTGATCGATGATGCCCCGTACCGACCCATTGATGGACAGTGCGCCAGCACCTGGCGTTGAGGCCGCGAAGTCGTCGGCCAGGGCCAGATCGGCGGAGACCTGATAGAAGCCGATATCCACGATCCAGGTGGAACGGGCCACCAGATAATAGGTGCCGGTGTTCTGTGGAGTGAAGATCAGATGGGCATTGCCATCATCGCCGCTGTCATCATCATAGGCGATCTCCCGCCCATTGGCGTCCATCAGCAGCAGCAGCGGATCGGACACGGGGATGCTGGGTTGCGTGTTCTCATCCGCGTTCATGCGGAAGCTATAGCGGGTGCCGCCGGTCAGCTGCAGGGCGAACCAGTCCTCATCCCCGCGCCGTTCCAGGATGGAGCTAAAATTCTGGCCGATGGTCAGGCTGCGGGCGCTGGCCGCGCTGTCGCCGACACTGTCGGCCGGGGCCTGGACGTCCATGACGCTGACACGATACTGGCCCGTGAAGCCATCGCCGCGAACCTTAAGATACAGCGGCTGGGTGGTCGTGGCGTGATAGATGATGACATTGTCGTCCCCGTCGGCCTGTGTCCGGGCCACGATGGCGCCGCCGGATGTGACAAGGTCGGCGACAGGCGACGGACCGCCCTGCCCACCCGACAGGGTGATGCGGTAATGGGTGCCGTTGAGGGCCGCCAGTTGCAGCATATCCACATCGTCGACCCGGTCGATGATGCCGGCCACTCCCTTGTTGAGGGGGGAGGACGTGGCAATCGTGTCGCCGTAATCATCGGGACTCTGACGCAGCAGCCGGTTGCCATCCGCGTCGCGCAGATCCAGCCACTGACCCCGCGTCACCCCGGCCAGGGTGACGCGCAGCTGCGGCGTGCTGGCATCGGATGCGATGGGAAACAGGGAGACCACGGTGTTGCCGGCACTGTCCGTGGATAATCCGATATTCTGGCTAAGATAAGCACTGCCCAGATCCAGCCTGTCCTGCGCCGGGTTGAAATCCAGGATCAGGTCCTGGCCCTCACCGGTGCGCAGCCGGAAGATGTCGGCCCCGGCGCCGCCGCGCAGCATGTCGTTGCCGGGGCCGCCATTGATCGTATCACTGCTATCGCCGCCGGTGAGAGTATCGTCCGCCGGCGTCCCATTGATCTGCATATCAGCGCCCCATATCGCCTCTGACGATAAGTATGGTGAGCGGCGCATCGCATGGTCAAGTGAAGTCGCAACGATCTTTCGTCAGGTGAGTAATGACCTGTCGGGATTGATATAAGCACGATCGTTCGTTATAATCAGTCACCAGCAAGCCGGATGGTAAGGAAATGAGCATATGGACAGGACGCAAACCGAACAGCCCGTGAGCCTTTCCACTGCCGATGGCTGGGTCCTGGCCGGGCGGCTGTTCCTGCCGACGGCGGTGCCGGTGATGGCGGTCGTGCTGCATGGGGCGACGGGGGTGCCGCGCGATTATTATGCGAAATTCGCGGCCTGGCTGGCCGAGGCGCGGGCGGCGGCGGTGCTGATCTATGATTACCGGGATTGCGGGCAGTCGGCGCGGGGGCCTGTGCGCGGCGCGCGGTCGGATATGGGGGATTGGGCCGTTACGGATCAGGCGGCGGCGCTGGACTGGCTGGCTGATCGGTTTGCGGGCCTGCCGCTGGAGGTGGTGGGCCATTCGCTGGGCGGCATGGGGCTGCCGTTCCATGAAAAGGCCGGGCGGGTGCGCCGGATGACGACGGTGGCCACCGGCCCCTCACACTGGACCCGGCATCCCATGAACTATATCGGCAAGGCGGCGGCCTTCTGGTTTGTGCTGGGGCCGGTGGCGACGCTGCTGCTGGGCTATCTGCCGGGCCGCATCCTGGGGCAGGGGGCGGATCTGCCGGCGCGTGCCTTCTGGCAATGGCGGCGCTGGTGTACCACGCGCGGCTTCTACCGCACCGATTGGGGCCGCGCCCTGCCGCAGCCCGACCTGACCCGCATGACGGGGGAGGTGCGCCTGATCGCTGTGGCCGACGATCCCATGATCCCGCCGCCGGTGGTGCGCGACCATGCCGCCTTCTTCCCCGCGGCAACGGTCAGCCATCATGTGGTCAAGCCGCAGGAGGTGGGCGTGAAGGCCATCGGCCATCTGCGCCTGTTCTCTGAACGGTGCAAGGCGGCCTGGCCGCTGGTGGCGGGGGTGTGATTACACCAAAATCGGCGCGCCGTCGGCCAGGGCGGCCAGGCCGTCAGCGGTGACGCGCAGGTGGCGCAGCGTGCCGGGGGGGCCATTCAGGCTGGCCGCCGCCAGGACATGGCCCTCCACATCCCATTGCGACAGGTGCCAGTCGCCAGCGCGCAGCCATTCCTCTTCCGTGGTCAGGACAGGGGCCGCATCGGTCTTGGGCGGGGTGACGGTGAAGGCGGACAGTTCCTGCGACAAGCCGCGGCCCGTGGCCTTGATCACGGCTTCCTTCAGGTTCCAGATGCGCATGAAGCGGGTGCGCTTGGCATCCTCATCCTCCTCAGCGGCGATCTGCGCCACTTCCTGGGGCGAGAACCAGCGGTCGGCGATTTCCAGTTCCACGGTGCGGTTGGGCACGAGCGGTTCGATGTCCACGCCCACCTCGCCTTGTGCCGCGACAGCGACGGCCACCATGGAGCGGGTGTGCGACAGGTTGAAGGAGGCGCCGCCACGCACCAGCACGGGCTTGCCATAGGGGCCGGCATTGAAGGCCAGGGAGCCGGCGGCCCGGCCCGTCCAGGCGCCCAGGAACAGGCGGGTCAGGCCGTGGGCCGCGATATAGGCGTTACGGTCGGCATCAAACTGGAAACGGGCCGCGCGGTCGCGTTCGGCCCGGTCCAGCGTGTGCGACAGGGGCGCCAGATCCCGCGTGCCCAGACCGTCCATGGCCAAGGTCACCACGATCACATCATGTCGCCAGTCGCCACGCATGGCAAACCCGTCCCGCATCCGATGCCCCCGTTTCCAGAAAGCGCGGATGATAGGCGGTTCATGCCCCTTTGGTAAGGACAGAAGCCCCGACACAGGGTTAAGGCCGCCCCGCGATTCCCGAAGGGCCGCAGCACTTGCCGTTGCCATAAATACTGATCCACCCCCTGCTTCCTGTTACCGAAGCGTTACAATATTCCCTTGGCCTCAACCTTGTTTCTGCTTTGCGGGATTTCGGCTCCCAAGCATTATCAGAGCCTTGTCGGCAGCGGGTCCTTCCGGACAAGAGACCCGGTCGTGACGTTGGGGGTATGAATGGGGTACTGGCGGGGACGGGTGGTGCGCCTGGTGGCGGCCGCGGCGTTGGTATTGTCGGCGAACATGGCGCTGACCAGCATGGCGGTGGCCGATGCCATCGTGCAGACCAAGGGTGACTGGCAGGACAAGTTCCGCCAGCTGGAAGTGGACCTTCCCACCCCCAATACCTATCGCACCGCATCGGGCGCGCCGGGCCACCAATATTGGCAGCAGCGCGCCGATTACCGGATCGAGGTGAAGCTGGATGCCGGTGCCAAGCGCCTGACGGGCCGGCAGAGCGTGCAGTACCACAATAACTCCCCCGATACGCTGCGGTACCTGTGGCTGCAGCTGGACCAGAATATCTATAAGGACAAGTCCATCGCCGAGCTGACCCGCACGGCCAGCCCGGCCAAGGATGGCGGCGACCAGATCAGTTACAGCACCCTGGCGCGCGTCCAGGCCCTGAAGGACATTGAGTACGGCATGGAGATCGGCAGCGTCACCGATGATGGGGGCCGCAAGCTGCCCTTCACGGTGGTCGATACCATGATGCGTATCGACCTGCCCCGCCCCCTGGCGCCGGGTGCGACGTTCAGCTTCAAGGTCGACTGGGCCTATAACATCATCAACCAGGATATTGTCGGCGGGCGCAGCGGGTATGAGCATTTCCGTGACAATAACACGGACCTGTTCTTCATCGCGCAATGGTTCCCGCGCATGGTGGCCTATACCGACTATGCCGGCTGGCAGCACAAGGCCTTTCTGGGCCGGGGCGAATTCACCCTGGAATTCGGCGATTATGATGTCGCCATCACGGTGCCCGCCGACCATCTGGTCAGCGCGTCGGGTGAATTGCAGAATCCCGGCGATGTCCTGACCGCGACACAGCGTGACCGTCTGGCCAAGGCCGCCAAGGCCGATAAGCCGATGTTCATCGTGACGCCGGACGAAGCCCTGGCCAATGAAAAGGATACGGACAAGTCTACCAAGACCTGGCGGTTCACCGCAAAGAATGTCCGCGATTTCGCCTTTGCCAGTTCCAACAAGTTCATCTGGGACGCGATGGGGGTGACCCAGGACAATCCGTCTGGCCCGCCCGTGCTGGCCATGTCCTTCTATCCCAACGAGGCCGAACCGCTCTGGTCCAGATATTCGACCTGGGCCGTGGCGCACACGATCAAGACCTACAGCAAATATTCTTTCGCCTATCCCTATCCCACGGCCCAGTCGGTCAATACCTGGGATGGCGGTGGCATGGAATATCCGATGATCACCTTCAACGGATATCGGCCCACCACCGACAAGAAGACGGGCAAGCGCACCTATACCGCTAATGCCAAATATGGGCTGATCGGCGTCGTCATTCATGAGGTCGGGCATTTCTATTACCCGATGATCGTGAATTCGGACGAACGGCAATGGAGCTGGATGGATGAAGGGCTGAACACCTTTGTCCAGAACGTGGCCCATCTGGAATGGGAAGAGAATTTCGGCGAGCATCGCCGCAATCCCAACCTGCCGGCTGAAATCACCAGCTATATGACCAGCCAGGGTCAGGTACCGATCATGACCCAGTCGGATTCGGTCCTGCAATTCGGCCCCAACGCCTATACCAAGCCAGCCACGGCCCTGACCATCCTGCGCGAGACGGTGATGGGGCGTGAGCTGTTCGACCATGCTTTCCGCGAATATTCGCAGCGCTGGAAGTTCAAGCGCCCAACCCCGTCCGATTTCTTCCGCAGCATGGAGGATGCCTCGGGCATCGACCTGGACTGGTTCTGGCGCGGCTGGTTCTATACGACCGACCATGTCGATATCGATCTGGCCGGGGTGCGTGAATATCGCATCGCCACCGGCAATCCCGATATCGAGAAGCCGTTGCAGCGCGAAGAATATCGCCGCGACAAGGCCGAGCCGCTGGCCCAGGTGCATAACCGCGAGCAGGGGTTGAAAACGCTACTGGAGCAGGAACCCAGCCTGAAGGATTTCTATAACGAGAACGACAAGTTCACGCCCACCAACAAGGACCGCAACAAGTTCGCCGACATGCTGGAAGGGCTGGAGCCCGGCGAGCGCGAGGCGCTGGCGCGGGCCGAGAAGGATGGCGACTGGGTCTATTTCGTGGATTTCGCCAATAAGGGCGGGCTGGTCATGCCGCTGCCGCTGCGCCTGACCTATGCCGACGGGACCACGGAGTTCCAGATGATCCCGGCGGAGATCTGGCGTTACAATGCCAAGGCCGTGACCAAGATGCTGATCGTGCCCCGCCAAGTCGTGGGCATCGAACTGGACCCGCGCCAGGAGATTGCCGACGCCAACGTCGCCAACAATGCCTATCCGCGCAAGATCGCCTCGTCCCGTCTGGAACTGTACAAGGCGAAGGATGAGGAA
>CALRNG020000160.1:0-7954 GCA_943369495.1 Rhizobium sp. Q54 | reverse complement strand
TTCAAGGTGGATGAGGCCTCACTGCTGACCGGGGCGGAGGCGCTGGCCGCCGTTACCGTCGCCTATCTGCAAAGCCATTGAGCGGGAAAGGCCACCCGATGCGTATGACCCTGATGACCGGTGCGGCGCTGGCCGCCCTGTTCCTGTCGCCCATCGCCCACGCCGCCGACGCACCCGTGGTTCCCGCCTATGTGATGGATGATGCCAAGGCGCTGGAGGCCAAGATCATCGCCTGGCGGCGTGACATCCACCAGCATCCCGAACTGGGCAACCGGGAGACGCGGACGGCCAAGCTGGTGGCCGTCCACCTGAAGAAGCTGGGTCTGGAGGTGCAGACCGGGGTGGCCCATACCGGCGTCGTCGCCATCCTGAAGGGGGGAAAGCCCGGCCCCGTGGTGGCGTTGCGTGCCGATATGGATGCGCTGCCCGTCACCGAACGGGTGGATGTTCCCTTCGCATCGAAGGTGCGCACCACCTATAACGGCAAGGAAGTGGGGGTCATGCATGCCTGCGGGCACGACACCCATGTCGCCATCCTGATGGGCGTGGCCGAACTGCTGGCCAAGCGCCGGGCAGAGCTACCGGGCACGGTGAAGTTCATCTTCCAGCCGGCCGAAGAAGGCGCGCCGGAGGGGGAGGACGGCGGGGCCGAACTGATGGTGAAGCAGGGCGTGCTCTCCACCGATCCCAAGCCGCAGGCCATTTTCGGCCTGCATGTCGGGTCGGATGATCATATCGGCCAGGTCTCCTACCGCCCCGGCCCCGTGATGGCGGCGTCCGACACGTTCCGTATCAAGGTGAAGGGCAAGCAGACGCACGGTGCCTATCCCTGGGCCGGGACCGACCCGATCGTGGCGGCATCGGCCATCGTCGCGGGCCTGCAAACCATCGTCAGCCGCAATGTCGAACTGATCAAGGAACCGGCGGTCGTGTCGGTCGGCGCCATCAATGGCGGGGTGCGCAGCAATATCATCCCCGATGAAACCGACCTGATCGGCACCATCCGCACCCTGGATGCCGGCATGCGCGACCATATCCACCGCCGCGTGAGGGAGGTGGCGACCGGCATCGCCGCCGCCCATGGTGCGGTGGCGGAGGTGGAGATCGACCTGGGCTATCCCGTCACCGTCAATGACCCGACCCTGTCCGCCTGGGCCGTGCCCGTGCTGGAACAGGTAGCCGGCAAGGACAAGGTCAGTCTGGCGCCCAAGGCGCTGGGGGCTGAGGATTTCAGCTATTATCAGCAGAAAATCCCCGGTTTCTTCTTCTTCATCGGCGTCACCGACCCCGATGTGCCGCTGGATCAGGCGCCCAGCAACCATTCACCCTTGTTCAAGGTGGATGAACGCGGCCTGCTGGTCGGTGCCCAATCCATGGCGGCGTTGACCGTTGCCTATCTGTCCTCACATTGACGGCGGGTTTGCGATGACCAAACTGACGACATCCCTACGCTTGGCGGGCGCCGCCCTGACGGTGCTGACCCTTCTGTCCACCGTCACCCACGCCGCAGACGCGCCACCGGTACCCGCTTATGTGAAGACAGACGCCAAGGCGCTGGAGGCCAAGATCATCGCCTGGCGGCGTGACATCCACCAGCATCCCGAACTGGGCAACCGGGAGGTGCGGACCGCCAAGTTGGTCGCCGATCACCTTAAAAAGCTGGGTCTGGAGGTGCAGACCGGGGTGGCCCATACCGGTGTGGTCGCCATCCTGAAGGGCGGAAAACCGGGCCCCGTGGTGGCACTGCGCGCCGACATGGACGCGCTGCCCGTTACCGAACAGGTGGATGTGCCCTTCGCGTCGAAGGTGCGTACAAATTATAATGGCCAGGATGTGGGCGTCATGCATGCCTGCGGCCATGACGGGCATGTCGCCATCCTGATGGGCGTGGCCGAACTGCTGGCCAAGCGCGGGGCGGACCTGCCCGGCACGGTCAAGTTCATCTTCCAGCCTGCCGAGGAAGGCCCGCCGGTCGGCGAGGAAGGCGGGGCCGAACTGATGATCAAGCAGGGCGTGCTGGACGCGGAGCCCAAGCCGCAGGCGATTTTCGGCCTGCATCTGGGCTCATCCTATCATGCCGGTACCATCGCCTATCGGCCGGGTCCCGCCATGGCGGCGTCCGACACGTTCAAGATTGTGGTGACGGGCCGGCAATCGCACGGTGCCCGCCCCTGGGCCGGCGTCGATCCGCTGGTCACCTCCGCCCAGATCCTGGTCGGCCTGCAAACCATCGTCAGCCGCAACCTGGAACTGATCAAGGAACCCGCCGTGGTGACGGTGGGCACCCTGCATGGCGGTGTGCGGCGGAATATCATCCCCGACAAGGCGGAAATGGTGGGCACCATCCGCACCTTCGACGAAGGCATGCGCCGGGACGTGCATGAACGTATCCGCCGCGTCGCCACCAACATCGCCGAAAGCGCCGGCGCCACGGCAGAGGTAACCATCGAAACCGGCTATCCCGTCACCGACAATGACCGCAACCTGACTGCCTGGGCCACCCCGGTCCTGGCTCAGGTGGCGGGGCCGGGCAACCTGGTGGAAGGCACGAAGACGACAGGGGCGGAGGATTTCAGCTTCTTCCAGCAGAAAATCCCCGGCTTCTTCTTCTGGGTCGGCGCCACCGCGCCCGATGTGCCGCTGGACAAGGCGCCAAGCAACCATTCCCCCCTGTTCAAGGTGGATGAAAGCAGTCTCGCCCTGGGCGCGGAAGCCATGGCCAGCCTGACGGTGGCGTGGCTTTCCAGCCATTAAGGCACGCAGTGCCCCGTCCGGGTTAACCATCCGCGACGCAAAAGGACAGGGGGGACAATGGTCCCAGGCCTGCCACTTTTCGGCCCCCTCCGCGCCATGCGCGGGGGGTGGAGTGCATCCAGGACAAGCTGGCGGGGGAGGACGCCGGCGGAACAGACCTGGAGAAAGCACATGTCACTCAGCAGCCCCTTGCCCACCTACAGTTTCCTGGCCGCCGCCGGGACCACGTCATCCGGCGGTGCCGCACCGCTGACCCAGGGGGACCTGCATCTGCGTTTCGATACCGGCCGCACCCTGTGGCAGGACCGGCCCGTACCGCTGACCGGGACGGAGATGAAGATGCTGTGCCTGATGGCACAGAAGCCCGGCACCCCCGTCACCTATCGTGAGCTTTACGATCTGGTGCATGGGCCGGGCTTTATGGCCGGCAAGGGTACCGCCGGCTACCGCGCCAATGTCCGCGCCTTTATCAAGCGCATCCGCAAGAAGTTCCGGGCCATCGATGAAGGCTTCAACGCCATCGATAATGATCCCGGCACCGGCTATGTCTGGCGGGTGGAGGGGGTTTAACCCCTCACTTCCCCCGCAGCCAGGCCAGCGAGCGGGCCAGATGCGCTGCCGGTGTGGGCGATTCGTCTTCCAGCACATACCAGTCGACACCGGCGGCCCGCGCCGCCGCCACCAGGGAAGTCCAATCCACACTGCCGGCCCCGATGGGTGCGAAATCGCTGGCCGGGGCCGATCCCGTGAACTCGCCCGTGCTGCCGCCCGGTCGCATATCCTTCACATGCAGCAGCTTGACCCGCCCGCCCAGTTGTTTCAGCAGGGCGACGGGATCGACCCCGGCCTTCAGAACCCAGAACACATCCATCTGCAACTCAACGCAGGCAGGGTCCAACCCCGCCAGCAGCCGGTCCATCAGCGTGCCCTTGCCCCCCGGATCGGCTGCGAATTCATAACCATGCACATGATACATCACGTGCAGACCGGCGGCTTTCAGGGCCGGGCAGGCGGCCTTGTAGGCGGCGATGGCGGCGTCCACCTCCGTCGGGCCAATGCCCTTGTCTGATCCGGTCCCCTGCGGCTTCAGCCAGGCCACGCCAACATAGCGGTAGCCCACGGTTTCCGCTGTCTGGATGATGCCCGGCACATTGTCGCGCAGGTCGGACAGGCTGACATGGCTGCCGACCGCCACCAGCCCCGCCTGATCCAGCAGCGCCTTGAACCCTGCAGCATCCCGGCCCAGCAGGCCATAGGCCTCGACCTGGGTGATGCCGCTGTCGCGCAGCGCCTTCAGGGTTCCGGGCGCGTCACGGTTCAAATCCTTATGCAGGCTGTACAACTGTACCGCGATGTTGGCATCCGGCACGGGCGGGTTGGCCCCACCCAGGGCCGCCACCGCATTTCCCATCACCAGCGACAGCCCGATGGCCGCCCCCCGCATCCATGCCCTGCCCATCGTTTCCCCCGTTCTTGTTCTGACAGCGTTATCAGGTGCCGTTCCGCTTATCGCCCCTGTCGTTTGTCCGCGCAAGCAGTAATGAATCTGCTTGAGAACGAAATGGGAACATTGTAGATAGAGAACAGAAAGCGAACATGAGGTGATGGAGGGTGTGATGCGACCGGCAATCCGACACAGCGCTCTGACGGGCAATGTGGGTCTCGCGAATTTTCGGGGCCATGATTTCCAGATGCATTGCGTGTGCTGCGGGGAGGAAAGCCGCTGGCGGACCGACATGCTGACCCGCCGCTACGGCCACCATTGGCCTGTGGCGGAATTCAGCCGGGGCTTCACCTGTCAGGGCTGCGGGGAGGTCGGGACCTCCGTCCTGCGCATCGTCGACCGCCCGGCAGATCAGCAGCATACGCGCTTCCGCCGCATGGCCCCGCGCCCGACCTATGGCATCGAACCGACCCCATCCCAGCCCGCGCATTGGCGGATGCGTGAGTTGGGGGAAGGCGCGGCGGCATAAACCGCCGCTGGCCTTCAGGCCGCCTTGTTCCGTTCTGTACAACTCCGTTACAACGGAATGGGGCGGCCTTCGACCAATGCCCCGTTTGATGATGGGGATGATGATGCTGCGTCTGGCACTGTTCTGCCTTTCCCTGATGATGTTGGCCCTGCCGGCGGCGGCACAGCAGAAACTGGTCTTCGCCACCGATTGGCGGGCACAGGCCGAACATGGCGGCTTCTATCAGGCCCTGGCCGCCGGGCTGTACAAGGCGCGCGGGCTGGATGTGACCTTGCGCCAGGGCGGGGTGGGCATGGACCCGCAACAGCTTCTAGCCGCCGGCGCCATCGACGCCGCCATGGGGTCCAACGGCTATTTCACCCTCAATCTGGTGGAGGCCGGGGCCCCCGTCGTGACGGTGGCGGCCCTGTTCCAGAAGGACCCCGTCATTCTGATGTCCCATGACCGGCCGGATGTGAACAGCCTGGCCGATATGAAGGGCAAGCCGATTTCCATCGGCGATCCCACCGTCCATACGATCTGGCGCTACCTCAAATCCCGCTACGGGTTTGAGGATACGCAGATCCGCAAATACACTTTCAACATCGCGCCCTTCCTGGTGAACAAGCAGGCGATCCAGCAGGGCTATGCCACCTCCGAACCGCTGACGGCCACCAAGGGCGGGGTGAAACCCAAGGTCTTTTTGCTGGCTGATGACGGCTATCTCTCCTATGCCGCCACCATCATGGTGCGCAAACAGCTGGCCGATCAGAAACCGGACCTGGTGCGCGCCTTTGTGGAGGCGTCGATTGAGGGCTGGAGACAATATCTCCATGGCGACCCCAGCGCCGCCAATGCCCTGATCAAGCGCGACAATCCCGAAATGGATGATGAGACGCTGGCCTATGCGCGCGCCCGGATGATCGAGTATGGGCTGGTGGAAAGCGGCGATGCCCTGAAACAGGGGATCGGCACCATGACCCCGGAACGCTGGGACGCCTTCGCGACACAGATGGTGGTCCTGGGCATCTACAAGCCCGGCCTTGATTGGCGCCAGGGCGTGGATTTCCGGTTCTTGGCCAAGGCACCGTAAACAGGGCTGGATGGGTATCTGCGGCCCGGCCTATGGATCAAAGCATGTTGAAATAGGTCCTGATCTTATCGGCCATCAATGTCCGTCGTTGTGCCAGAAAAGCGTCATAGTCATCCGCGAGATCGCCAAAAATGGCGTCAGGAATACAATGGCATGCGAGATTTGCTGCCAACTCATCCTGATCGGTGATGCCGCCATAACGCACCGCGCCAGTGGCACACTGGTCCAGCAGTTCGGCGAAATAGACCGAGGGGGCGCGGTCGCTGATGCGGATGTTGATCTCACTCTGGGTGACGACAAAGTTGGCGATCTGGTTGTAGCGCCCCCGCGACAAGCCCTGTTTCTTCAACAGGTTGCGGGGGAACAGGTGATGCACATCGCTCTTGTTCAAGATCAAGTCCTGCACGGTGATGTCGCGGGACAAAAAGCCCTTATCGCCCATTTTCGCCTGTGCTGCCTGAAACGCCAGGAAGTACGGGCTCGATGCCGACGAGGTTTCCATGTTTTGCGGCAACAGGGTACGCCAAAACCCATCGGACAGTTCACCGTCAATGACCGCATCGACATAGGGACCGGGACCGCGCCCCTCAATTTGCCGGATATCAAAATCAAACGCTGTTTCGGGGTTACCGGCATAGCGACCGGTCAGGATCGACATGACATACCATCGCCGAACCATACGCTCAATCTGGGCCGGGTCCATGCCCGCGGCTTTACCACGCAGATAAAGGATATAGGCGAAGTTCACAGCATTCTGGCCGCCAATCAGTTCGCTGCTGATAAACCCAGCGGACCGGATGATCATGACCAGTTGCTTGAAACTGGTCTCGTTGGTGAAACGCGGAACACCCTGGCGCAGGCGGGCAAAGCTGTCTTCGGCAATCTCTGCCTCATACTGCTTCGTTTCAAAATTACGCCCGGACAGTAGGGCGACCAAGTCCTGCAGCTTGCCGCGCCCGAACTCACTGGTGAAGGCAACCCTCAGCATGTCGGTGTAGCTGGGATCATAGATATCGTCCTGAACATTCCGCAACCAGGCCATTTTCTGGAAATAATCGGTGGTGGCAAAAGCCTCATCCCGCTTAGAGATGGTGGCATGGAAATCCGGCTGCACCGCCATATGGCAGAAATACTCAATGGCCTTGCGCAGGGTATTGCCGCCATAGCTTTCATTGGCCGCGATCTTCGACATGGCAAAGTCGGCTTGGCTCAGTGCGGCACCGGCGGAGTTCACGCGGATGAATATCTCGGTCACCGTCTCGATATCCAAATCCTCTGCCAGTTCGATGATGCCGATATGGTTATTCACAATACCGCGCAACCGTTCGATCCGACGGAACAGGTCATCCTTACTGGTTCCAGGGTTGGCATTGGCATAGGTATCGACCAAGGCAAACAGGCTGGCCCCCGGCTTGAACAGGGCCGCGATATCCGAAATCCATGCCGGATCCTTCTGGATCGCCGGGTTCGAGACCTCAAACTTCTCTTCAATCGGGTGAAAGGCGATACGGATGCGGACAAGATCATAGTCCTTGGTCAGCACCTCCTGCCCCAACAGGCCTGCCATCAACGCGGTCACCCGCTGCTGGCCGTCGATTAATATGCGCTTGCCCACCGACAGAGTGCCGTCCTTTAGCTTCACATTGGGATTGCGCCAGGCGATCAGGTACCCGATGGGGAACCCCTTATAGAGGCTGTCGAGCAAATTGCGAACCCGCGTTGCATCCCAGACGAAAGGCCGCTGTATCTCTGGAATAGCGATCTCTCCCGACCGCACCCAGGCCAAAAGGGTATCAATCGGCTGTGGTGCGACGGTATAACGCTGGGTGGACATGAATATGCAGCCTCAAGATGCGGAACCTGATCGTGTCGATCATAGTTTAGCGCATCTCATACCAACGGTCATAATTTATGACCGTTGGTACGGCGGCGACTGCCGACGCGCCGCACATGCGGCGTAGCCAAGCCAGCGGATGCTGGCGCCGGCGCTTGAGGGGAGGAAAGAGGTAAGCATCCGGCGTAGGCCCATTTAGGGGTTTGCTTTCCAGTTCCATGGCAAGAGGTCGGCGATGGCCTTTGCGGGATGGTCGTGGATGCGGGCGAGGGTGTCGGCGAGCCAGGCTTGGGGATCGACGTCGTTGAGCTTTGCGGTTTC
>CALRNG020000159.1:0-7968 GCA_943369495.1 Rhizobium sp. Q54 | reverse complement strand
AACTGCGCGACCTGTCGGTGCTGAATACTGACGGCAGCCGCACAGCCCTGACCAAGGGCCGCATCCAGTTTCAGTCGGAAGGAGCGGAAACCCTGTTCCGGCGCCTGACGCTGACACCCATCGACCGGCTGCCGCGCATTCTGGCGAAGTGAGAAACAGAAAAGGGGCACACCCAGCGGGTGGCGCCCCTTCCTCGCTACAAAAGCCCCGGCTCCGGTGGTCCCGGCAGCGCGATACGCCCCAGGAACGCCTCAAGCCGCTGCCATAGCAGATTGATCTGCTGAGCCGACCGCGGATCGAAATGGCGCAGCATATCCATCGTCGCGTCATCCAGACGCGGATAGGCCATCAGCAGCCCCTCCGCCTCTCCCTGCGGGGCTCGGGCATAAAGCCGGAAGCGCAGGGAATTCACCACGAAGAAGGCCAGCAACGCCACGAAGCCGGCCTTGTCCTCCAAAAAAAATGTCGGGCATTCGACATAGGCCGCATCTGGAACCATGCCCTGCCAGGTCGCGTCTGGAATGACCAGGCAGTTGACGGGCAGTTCGCAATCGGCAATGCCCCGCGACAGATCGCGGGGTGCTGCCTGGATGCGCCAGATGAGGCCGGAGCTACCCTGTGCCGGGATCATGCTCCGCCCTCCCTTTGATCAGGTTTCCTTGAAGGCCTTGAAGAAGCTGTCGGTCAGCGGACGCATCAGGTAATCGATGACAGAACGCTCGCCCGCCTTGATCAGGACCTCCGCAGGCATGCCGGACACCAGCTTCTGGTCACCCAGATGGACCAGCTGATCCTTCGAAACCCGCACGCGGGCCATGAAGAACCGGTTGCCATGCTGATCCGTGGTGGCGTCTGCCGCCACTGTTTCCACAATACCCGTCAGGATGGGAATATGGCGTGTGGACAAGGAGGAGAACCGGACCTCCGCCTCCATACCCGGCGCGGCGACATCGACATCCATGGGAGAGACCATCGCTTCGATGATCAGATCATCATTGGTGGGCACCAGCTCCATCAACGGATCGCCCGTGCGGACAACACCGCCCACGGTATGAACCCGCGAATTGACTATGATGCCGTCGGTCGGCGCCTTGACTTCCCGGCGTTGCAGCACGTCCGTGGCGCTGGTCAACCGATCCTGTAAGTCAAAGACCTTGGCCTGCGCCTCGGCCAGACCTTTGGCCACATCCTCTTCGAACTGCTTGCGGACCTGAATGGCCTGCAGCCGGGCCTCACCGCTGGCCACCTTGTTGCGGGCAATTTCCGAGACATAGTTGCCCCGGTCACCATCAAGCTCGGCCCGGCGGCGTTGCAATTCAAGCAAGCGGGTCTTGGACGCGTAGCCCTTTTCAAACAGCTGCTGAAGTCCCTCAAGCTCGCTGTCGATCAAGGTGATCTGCTGCGTGTTGGCCGACACCTGGGCCTGCAGACCCTTGCTCTGTTCTTCCAACTGCTTGACGCGCTGGTCCAGAATGGCCAGCTGGCCGTTGACCGCATCCCGGCGGGCCTTGAAGATCTCTTCTTCCGACCCGCGGATGGCGGCGTTGCGACCGCTGTCGCCAGGACCCAGCAGTTCTGTCGGGAAGGTGACTTGCTTCGCGCCGTCACGCTCGGCAATGAACCGGGCCTCCTGTGCTTTCGCGGTCAGGAACTGACCAAACAGCACGTCGCGCTGCGCCTGCGATGTCACTTCATCGAGACGCATCAGCACGTCACCAGCCTTTACCTGTGCGCCATCCCGGACCAGAATTTCCGAGACAATGCCGCCCTCAAGGTGCTGGATGACCTTGCGGTTGCTGTCAGCCCCGACAAGGCCGGGAGCGACAACGCCCTTGGCAATCGGCGCCGCGACAGACCAGATCAACAGGCCGCCGAAGGCGGCGGCAATCAATAACAGGCCGGCGCGCACCACGGGCATTTCGTCCGTGGGTGGTTGCGGTATTTCGCCCGTCTCCGGCAAGGCCGGAAGGGCGGTTTTGGCGGTCAATAGCTTCATCATGTTCGACACTTTCGATGAGGGTCGACCAGCGGCGCTCAATCAGGCGCTCGTGCTGGCGGAAGGGGCGATCTGACTGGCTGCCGGCTGTTGCTGCTGCACCTGCTGCGGCTGCGCCACCGGACGGGTCAGACGGGCCAGGACATCCTGCTTGGGTCCGAACATCTCCACCAGACCATCGCGCAGAACCAATATCTTATCGACATGGTTCATGATGCTGGGACGATGGGAGATCAGGATGACAGTGGCCTTGCTTTCCCTCAACTTAAGCAAACCCTGGACCAGGGCTGCCTCGCCTTCGCTATCCAGGTTGGAATTGGGTTCATCCAGAACCACAAAGCGCGGATTGTCATAGACGGCGCGGGCGAGGCCCAGACGCTGGCGCTGGCCACCCGACAGGGCGATGCCGCCCGGCCCGATCAGCGTATCGTACCCGTTGGGCAGGCGCAGGATCATCTCATGAACGCCGGCCAGCTGGGCCGCTTCCACGACTTTGGCCGGATCAACCTTACCGAAGCGGGCGATATTGTCCTTGATCGTGCCGTCGAAGATTTCAACATCCTGGGGCAGATACCCGATGTGGGGTCCCAGGCTTTCATGCTTCCAGGTGTAAACGTCGGCACCGTCCAGACGGATCGATCCGCTATGGGCCGGCCAGACGCCGACCAGAAGGCGAGCCAGGGTGGACTTACCGGCAGCACTGGGGCCAACGATCGCCAGCGACTCGCCGGCCACCAGGCCAAAGCTGACACCCTTGATGGTCGGGTTGTTCCCGCCAGGGGGGACGGCAACGACACGTTCGACCGAAAGATTGCCCTGGGGTGGCGGCAGTTCCATCGTCTCGGTATCGTTGCTGAAGGCCAACAGCAGCTCATTCAGCCTGGTATAGGCGCCACGCGCGTTGACAAACATCTTCCAGGAGCCGATGGCCTGCTCCACCGGGGCCAGGCCACGCCCCATGATGATGGAGGCGGCGATCATCACACCCGGCGTGATCTCATTCTCCAGCGCCAGATAGGCGCCCATGCCCAGGATGGCGGACTGCACGAACAAGCGGGTAAACTTCGTCATCGCACTGATGAAGCCCGCATTGTCACTGGCAACGGATTGCAGCAGCATGGCCTTGTCCTGGTTCACGCGCCAGCGGCGACGGATACCGGGCAGCATGCCCATCGCAGCCAGGACTTCACTGTTCTTCAGGCTGGCTTCCGCAAAGGCCTGCGCGCGCAGACCGTGACCATTGGCCTCCGACAGGGGCTTCTTGGTCACCACCTCGGTCGCCCAGGCCAGGGAGAACAGCACGGCGGCCCCGCCAAGGGCCACCAGCCCCAGCAGCGGATGCATCAGGCAAACGATACCAATGAAAACCGGCGCCCAGGGGGCATCAAAGAAAGCGAACGGTCCCTGTGAGGTGACGAACTGCCGAACCGTGTCCAGGTCGCGCAGAGACTGGCTGCGGTTTGCAGCCGGTGCGCGCAGGTTGAGCGAGAAGATCGCGTCGAAAACCTTAGACCCGAGGGTTTGGTCCATCTTGCTGCTGACGCGGACCAGAACGCGCGAGCGGATCACCTCAAGCAAAGCCATGACCATCATCATGACCGCGATGATCAGGCTGATATAGAGCAGGGTGGCCTCACTGCGCGCGGTCAGCACGCGGTCATAGACCTGCAGCATGTAAATGGGCGCCGCCAGCATCAACAGATTGACGAAGAAGCTGAAAACCCCGACGAAAGCGAACGCACGGGCGGATTTCTGAAGCGCCTGCCGCAGCGGAGAATGTGTGCCTGCGGGGCGGTTAGGGACCTGGATTCTCATCATACTCGCCTGACAAGGGTCAATTCCAACATGCCACCCTGAATAGGCACAGCATCGGAATACCGGCGCGCACTTTATCCCCGTCGTTACAGCAAAGCAACATCAGTGAGTTGCTGTAGTTCGGGCGGGAAATCAGGTGCGGCTATGCATGCGCGTTTTGGCACTATAGCGGCCAAGGGACCCGTCAGCTGACACTAATCCCCTGCGGGACAACAATGTGTCCCCGGCGCCCAAGCCATTCGAACTCCGGCAGATCCCACTGTGCCAGCAAGGTACGCTCATACAGCATGCTGACGATCTGATGGGCGTTGTCCCGCGACATGACGACGCTGACCCGATCAAGATCGCTGACGACAAAGGTCAGCCGAACCTGATCCTTCTGTATGGCCAGATCAATCTGATGCAGCAACTGCGGCTCATCCGCCAGCTTGCCGTCATTTGGGACCGGGGTTCCCGAGCTCGTGTCCCCCACCGGGGCGGCGCGGCGCGACATGGCGCTCATATGCTCAAACAGCAGGACGTCGGACCGAACATCTGTGCTGGCGCGGGCTACAATATCGGAACTGCGCATCAGCACCGTCACCAGACCGCTCAACAGCCCACGGACCAGGCGTCGCGTGAGGGCATAAGCCCTGCGGTCGCCTGTTGTGCGGTAAATCACCACGACACGATCCTGGACCGCGTCATATCCAATGTCGAGATGCTGATCAACGCCGGGCACGGCCATCTGCTACCGTACCATCCGCTCAATGAGATCGATCTGCCGGGGCAGGCAAATCCGGTTCAGGTCGTAACCATCGACAATGGTTTGCCGGGCAGCCGCCCGCATATCGGTATAGCGATGCGGGTTATTGACGACCTCGGCCACCGTCGTGGCGATGTTCTCATAATCGAAGAAATCGACCAGCAACCCGTTCCTGCCATGCTCAATCACCTCCTGCACCGGCGGCGTCGCGCTGCCGATAATCGGCGCGCCACACGACATGGCCTCCAGCATCGACCAGCTGAGCACGAACGGGTAGGTCAGATAGACATGGGCGGCGCTAGTTTGCATCAGCATTTTGAACACGGTATAGGGGACGGTACCAACAAAGACCGTGCGGGCCAGATCAAGCTGACCCTGCATTTCGGCCAGATAGATCTGTTTCCAGGTCTGGCCCGCCGGCGGCCGCGCGCCGTATGAGACATCATCGCCGCCGATGAGCACGAATATCGCATCGGGCATCAGACGCTGCATCATGGGCAATGCCCGCATGAAGCTGTGATAGCCGCGATACGGTTCCAAATTGCGGTTGATGAAGGTGACGACCTTCATCCCCGGTCGCAGCACAATCTTCCGGCTCTCCAAGGTCAAGGAGGCCTTGGCACTGGGCGTCAGGGCGTCCGTGTCGATGCCGTCATGGACGACCTCAATCTTGGGCTTGGCAAAATCCGGGTAGGATGATTTCTGCCAATGGGTGGGGCTGTAGGCCGCGTCCATCAGCTCCAGATTCAGCATGCTGCTGGCATTCTTGGCGCGGGTTCGCGCGTCTTCCTGCCACTCATCCTTACGAAACTCGGGATCAAAGCCGGTATCGCTGTCCTTGCCGCCATAATGGAACTCAAGGAAATGCAGATGCGGTACCGACGGCCAGATATCCTTCAGGAACAAGGCCTCGCCCCAACCGGGATGGGCGATGATCAGGTCGGGCGTATATCCGCTACGACGAAGATCGTCCGCGGCCATAGCACACGCCTCACCCCGAATGACCTTCGTCTCGAAATCCGTGGCAAAACGGTGAAGGCCAGCGGTGCTGCTCCGCTGCGGCTTGTAGCGATGAACATACACATCCGCGATATCATAGCCCTTGATGGCAAGGGCTTTCAGCTCATGCCCCCGCGCGGCCAGCGCGGGGGCAAGGTGCTTGAACTGCGCGGGGAAATTCTGATGGACGAAGAGGATACGCACACCCTGCCCCTCAGATAATGCCAAGCTTGCGCCAAAGGGGCAGACGCGTATCGATCATCTGCTGCACCAAGGGCTTCAGACCGGCAATATTCTCTTCATCCGACTGAATGGGCTTGCCCTCCTTCAAGAGACGCCGCGCGCCACGCCGCATCTCCTTCCAGACATTGCCGACCGCTACTTCAAGGTTGACGTCGGTCATGCCGGCCAGTGCGCGAAGGCCGCAGGCCTCAATGAACGTCAGACCGAGGCCGGTCCCAAGCACGGGCGAGGCGGCGGCGCCAAAATCGGCACCCAGAACGACCTCATCGGCAACGGCCAGATTGAAGGCGGCGGCAGTCACCTTGTCCGCCGCCGGCATCGCCGGGTGCACCTGCACATTGGCCAGCAGCATCTGATAGGTTTGAATCACGACGGGCAATCCATGCTTTGCCAATATCGGGTTGGCAAGAAGGTCGCCAATCGACACCGCCTCAGACCCGCAGGCCATGTCCATGAACGTGTCATAAACCTCCGGGATGCCCTTCGCGGAACCCAGCGGCGTCTTGAGATCGGTCGTGCTGTCCTGCCGACGGACCGATGCCCGCAGCGTCAGGCCACGCAGCGTGGCTTCATGTTCCAGACGGCCCATCTTTGACGCGCCGCGAATGAAGATATCCTTGCGGAAAGCCTGATTGATAGCAAAGTCCTTGACCGTCTGGATCATGACCGGATCGGTCACATCGGCCAACACCTTGCGGACGGGCTCCGGAACGCTGAAAATATCGATATTCTCCAGCACCGTGGCCGATGCCGCAAAGTTCAGCTTGGCACGGTCGAACTCGCGCACAACATCGCTGTGATAGGCGGGGTACCAATAACCGTTCAGATATTCGTGCGCCAGATAGTTCCGATTGGCGGTCTTCATCCCATCAAGACGCACGTTCATTGACTGATTTACGACGAAGTAACCGGCATTGGCCTCCCGCAATTGGCCGATGAAGCGCATCGCGCCTTCCATCTGCTGGTCGCTGCGACCCGGATTGAGGGCAGCATGTTCGCGGATCAGTCGCTGCACCGGAGCCACATTGGCCCAGCCCGGCAGGCAATTATAGCTGACATAGACGACACCACCGGGCTTCAGATACCTGGAAATGAAGTCGACGATGAAGCCCTTGTTCTCAATCGAGATCCAGGAATAGATGCCGTGAAGGGTGATGTAATCAAAGCTGGGCAGATCGGGGCAGGCGCCTTTGGCCATGCCCTCAAAGCTTTCTTCGATGAATTCGATATTCGTCAACCCCGCCTTTGATGCCAGGCGCCGAGCGTTGGAAATCTGGGCGGGGTTGAAGTCCACCCCCCAGAACCGACCATTGGGATAGCTCGCGGCCAGGATATTGGTCCCGAAGCCCTGGCCACAGCCCAGTTCGCAATAGGTGAACGAACCCGTCGCATCGGGCGCGTGATAGCCCTGGATGTTCAGCAGCGTGGACAGATAAGCGGGTGTCAATTCGCGGTAGAAGCCCGCCGTGTACTGAATGTCACTGACATAACCATCCGTCCACACACTCATCATCAACTCCAAGACTATTGGCTTCTACGATCAATCGGCAGAGAGGGCCGGCAGGGGCCGTGAGAATGTCAAGCACTGCCACGCAAGGCAAGCCGGCATTGGCCTATTCACAAAAAAAAGAGCCGGCCCCTTTCGGGGCCGGCTCCTTCAACCGAACCTAATTGCTTAGGCGAGGGTGAAGTTGGCGACGGTGACGTTGTCGACGTCAACGCCAGTCAGGATGTACAGGTCGGTGGCAGCAGTGATGTCGCCAGCGCCGTTGATGGTGGCCAGAGCGACACGAGCGTCACCGTTATCCGTAGCGGCATAAACGATGATGATCGTGCTGCTCTGGGCGTTCGCACCGAAGCTGGTGGTCAGAGCAGCCAGCGCCGTAGCGTCAGCCGCGCGGATACCAGCCGTCGAGTCATCCAACACCAGAACGTTGGTGCCGGCATTGGTCGGGTTGGCGTTGTCAGCCGCAACAACACTGAACACCGCGGTCGTACCGGTCGTCACGGCCGAGATGGCCGAGAAGTCCAGCACATCGCCACCGGCGCCAGCCGTGAAGGCCGTAACCGTGTCAGTACCGTTGTTGGTCCCAACAGCGGCGACGTCAGCACCAGCCAGAGTGATCAGACGATCCGCAACAGAGGACGTCTCGGTCAGGACGATGGCATC
>CALRNG020000158.1:0-7975 GCA_943369495.1 Rhizobium sp. Q54 | reverse complement strand
CACAGGATCTGGTCTATGGCTCCGCTTCCTGGGGTGGCGATGTGATCGATGATGCGCTGGGCGCGTCCCTGTCCGTGCTGTACCGCGACCAGGATGGTTATGTGTATAATCAGGCCCTGAACAAGGATGTGTTCGGGCAGGAGAACCTGGCCCTGCGCGGCAAGCTGCATTTTTATGGGCATGAGGGGCTGAAGGCCACCCTATCGGTCACCCACACCAAGGACCGCAATGACGGCCCGGCCAACCTGATCCCGGTAAGCTTTGTCGGCACCTATCCGACGCTGGCCGCCAATGCCGTCTCCACCACCGATGCCATCCCGCGCGCCGGTTCGCGCTTTGTCAGCCTGTCCACCGCCGAACCCGATGGCTACACCGACCAGACGGCGGTGTCGCTGGATATCAGCGCGGAATGGGGCGACGTGACGGTGCGGTCCATCTCCGCCTTTGTCGGTACGCAGGATGGTTTCGTCTTCGACCTGTCGGGCGGTATCCGTAATCCCGACGGCACCTACCGTCCCAATGGTCTGGTCCGTGACGGTAGCGGCAGCACGGACCAGTACAGCCAGGAACTTCAGTTCCAGGGCGACGGGCTGGACAGCAAGCTGAACTGGATCACGGGCCTGTATTATTTCCGGGAGGAAAGCCATCAGGTGCTGAAGGACCAGCTTGTGCTGGGTCAGTTCTTCACCATGCCCGTCCTGCCGCAGACCATCGACACCAAAACCGACAGCTACGCGGCCTTTGTCCAAGGCACCTATCAGGTGGATGAACGCCTGTCCGTGACCGGCGGCCTGCGCTATACCAAGGACAAGAAGAAGCTGGATGGCACCATCCAGAACTATCTGCCCTTCGCGCCGGGTCCGGCCATCGCCCTGGTGCCGGTGAAGCGGGAACCCAGTTTCAGCGCCTGGTCGCCCAAAGTGGGGGCCGATTACAAGATCACAGACTACGTCTTCGCCTATGCCACCGTGTCGCGCGGGTTCAAGGCCGGCGGTTTCAACGGGCTGGCCGTCGCCAACCCGTTGGTGTTTGGCACCGTCTATGACCCGCAAACCGTCTGGGCCTATGAGGGCGGGGTGAAGGTGACGGCCCTGGACGGGCGGCTGCGCGCCAACCTTTCCGTCTATCGCAACGACCTGTACGATTTGCAGCAGACCGAACAGGTCGCCGCCGGTTCCTTCGCCGTTCGCAATGTCGGCAATGCCCGTGTGGACGGCGTAGAACTGGAAGTGACCCTTAAGGCTGCAGAAGGGCTGGACCTGTTCGCCAATCTGGGTCTGATGGACGACAAGTACAAGGCGAAGAATCCGCTGTCCGATAGCGCGAGGTCAGGCGCCAGGCATCTGCCCCTTGTATCGCCATGGAGCATCCAGACCGGCTTCACCTATGAAACCCCTGCCTTCTGGCAGGATCAGGCACGGGTGCGGCTGTCGGCCAGTTACCAGTATCAGGATGATTACTATTCCACTGTCTCCAACCTGATCCAGACGGAGACGGTGGGCTTGGTCAATGGGTCCGTGGCCCTGGTATCGGAGAATGACACCTGGAGCCTGACCCTGGCGGCCAAGAACCTGACCAATGAAAGCTACTTCACCTCCGCCCCCAGCAACGCCGCCATCGCGGTGGCGGAGCCGCGCACCTGGACCCTGACGGCGGGGTATAAGTTCTGACAATTATTGGGGCGGGGCCGATCATCGGCCCCGCCCTTTCTTATCATCAGAAGCGTGCCTTCAACTCCACACCCACCGTGCGCGGCGGGGCCTTGGTAGTGAAGTTGAAGACGGTGGTATTGGGCACGACCAGCACCACGCCATCGACATTGTACCGCTTGTCGAACAAGTTGCGGGCATAGAGCGTGGCGCCCCAGGTTTCATTCTCCACACCCAGACGGAAATTGACCAGATCAAGTGCCGGTCGTTCGGTGCCCGGCGTATTCAGCGTGTCGAAGAACATCGGTCCGGTGCGGTTATACTCCACACGCGCCGACATATCGTAATCAGCGAAGACCGGCACCGTGTATTGCGTCCCCAGGATCACGTCATATTTGGCCGTGAAGGGGAAGCGGTTGCCCACGGTCTGCGGCAACTCGGCATTCTTCTTGATCTCGCTGTCCAGATAGCCATAGCCAAAGAACAGGTCCAGCCCTTCGGCAAGACGCGCCTGCCCGTCCAGTTCGAAGCCCCGGATCTGGTTGCGGTCGACGATGGAGATCACGCGGGACAGCGAGAAGGGGAAGAACTGGAAGAACTGCGCATTCTCGACCTTCGTGCTGAAGGCCGCGACATTCAAGGTCAAACGCCCGTCGAGAAGGCGGCTTTTCACACCCGCCTCATAAGAAGATGAGGTTTCCTTGCCGAACGCGTCCTGCACCGTGGTGTTGCGCACGCCATCGGTATTGATGATGTTGAAGCGGCTGCCCAGCGGGTTGAAGCCACCGGAGCGGAAGCCCTCGCCGTAGGTGGCGTAGAGCGACACATCCTCCGTCGCCTTCCAGCGCAGGGAGACACGCGGCTGCGCGGCGCTGAAACTATCCGACCGGACCAGACCGGTGACATTGGGCAAGGGCGAGAAGGCGGCCGGCGTCAGGTTCTTCGACTTGCGATCTTCCTTGTCGTACCGCATGGCGGTGGAGATTTCGAGTTCGGGCGTGATGTCATAGGCAAGCTGACCGAACAGCGCCCAGGCCTCGTTGGCATTGTCGGTCCAGGTGACGGCGACAACCGGGTTTGCCGCACCACCCAGCGGCTGGGGCACGATCACGCCCTGGCCCAGGTCATTGCCTCGGTTCAGCACGACCTCACGGTTGAACTTGATGTAATAGGCACCGGCGATATAGCGCAGCCGGTTCTCACCTGGCGAGGTGAAGCGCAGTTCGAAGGACGTATCGTCCTGATTGCGCTCCTGATACTGCGTGCCGTCGCGCAGGGTGGGGCCATAACCTTCAATCAGCGCCGGGTTGGTGAAAAAGGCCGAGGGGGCAGGGCCGCCGGGGAACGGCACGCCAAACAGCGCCAGATCGACCGCCCCCTCGCCGCCCATATTCTCCTTCAGATCGTGATAGGCGGCGGTGAAGGTCAGGGTCCCCGCCTCCCCGTTCCAATCCACCTTACCGGCCAGATCCACGCGTTCCTGATTGTTGAAACTGCGGACATTGCCGGCATAGGGGATGGACGTATCCCGGATATCAACGCCAGTGACAAAGCCGGGTGTGCCCGCCGTCTGATTATTGAAGTTGAACGAATAACCGTCGATCTCCCCGTAACCGGCGGACAGGTCGATCTCGATATCCTCCGTCGCCTTATAGACCAGACGGCCACGCACCAGGCTTTCAGTGAAGGGATCTTCCTTTTCCTTCAAGGTGATATTGTCGTAGTAGCCCTTGCGGTCCTTGTGTACCGCCGTGACGCGGGCGAACAGCTTGTTCTCCACCAGGGGGCCGCCGACATAGCCGCCAACCTTGTATTCATTGCCCCGGAACTCATAGCCCGCCTGCACCTGACCCTCCGGCGTGTCGCCGGGCTTCTTGGTGCTGATCAGGATGGCGCCGCCAATGGCATTACGGCCATAGATTGACCCCAGTGGACCTTTGATCACCTCGATCTGCTCAATATCCACCATTTCCTGGTTGAAGGCGTTGGGATTGGGTACCAGCACGCCATCCAACACATAGGCAAAGGGCGGCTCGGCGTCGCGCGGCTGGATGACGCCACGGATATGGACCTGGCTTTCGCCGACATTGGTGGTCTGCAGGAAGCTGACATTCGGGGTCAGGGCCAGGAAGTCGGCTGGACCGGAAATACCCGCCTTTTCAATCGTTTCCGAGGTGAAGGCCGCCACCGCCACCGGCGTTTCGCGCGCGGTTTCGTTGCGCTGGCGCGCGATAACCACGATCTCTTCGATCATGTTCGCGCTGTTGGCGCCGGCCGGCGGCGCACCCTGCGCCTGGGCCGGCATATTGGATACAATCATTGATGCACATATGGCCGTGCCGGTCAGCAAGCGGGCCAAGAAAATACCGTTGCGCATGATCACCTGTCTCCGCTGTTCCATGGATTTTATTGATTTTCCGGGGCTGGCCCGACTATTCGCCGTACCGCTCGCCACAGCAAAAACTTATATGAGATTCCGCTTTCGGCAAGCACCGATGCATGACATTGTATACTTTATCGAGGGAATGTGACCCGAAAGCCGCGCCGGCCCCCACAGGCTGCGCAGTGCAGTGACCTGTTGCCCAACGCACCGGCCCGGCATAACGGATGGGTGGTGCGAACAGGGTTCCTTGCGCTAAGAACAAGCATCACACCGCCGGGACGGAACCCACCAGGACATGCAGCAATGAGCAACGCCGTCGAAAAGGCCTATGCCGAAATCCGCGACGCCATCCATGCCGGTCGATTCCCCCCCGGCGCGCACCTGAAGGAAGGGGAACTGGCCGACCTGATCGGCGTCAGCCGCACCCCCATCCGCGAGGCGCTACGCCGGTTGAACGCCGAAGGGGCGGTGAAGTTCATGCGCAACCATGGCGCGTTCGTCGCCGACTGGTCGCTGGACGAGATCAAGGAAATCTTTGATCTGCGCGCCATGCTGGAAGGCTACGCCGTCGAACGCGCTGCCGAACGCGCCACACCGGAACAGGTGGGCCGCCTGCGGCACTTGGCAGAGGAGATGCTGGCGCTGGAAGCCAAGGGGACGCCCGACGCGTTGTCCCGCATCGCGGAGGCCAATGGCGAGTTCCACCGGCTGATCGTCCAGGCGGCGGGCACCCAACGCCTGTCCTTGATGATGGCGCAGGTGGTGGAGGTGCCGCTGGTCCTGCGTACCTTCCACCGCTACAACGCCGAGGCCCTGCGCCGCAGCCTGCGCCACCATATTGAGATTGTCTCAGCCTTCGAGGTACGCGACGGCACCTGGGCCGGTTCCGTCATGCGCAGCCACATCGCCGCCGCCTGGCACGCGATTGAGGCGAGCCGGGCGGAGACGATGGCTATCAGGGAAGCAGCGGAGTAATGGGCGGGGCGCTCGGCCCCGCCCACTCCTTATGCCGCCCGCACACTCTCCTGCATGGCCGGATCAACCGGGGCCGGCAGGCCGGTTTCCGCGACACAGCGTTCGCGCAGTTCCTCAATCCCGCCACCGAAATTGAACAGGCTGATCTCGCCCCGCGCCTTGCGCAGGCTGTCGCGCATGCTGTCCGTGGCCACCCCGTCCACCGATCCGTCGGCGGCCAGCACCACGCCGTAGCGTTTGGCACCTTCCACGGTAACCAACCCGCGCTTGACGTCACCCGCCACCAAAGCCGGATCGCGGGTCAGCGGGTCGCCCCAGCCGCCACCGCCCCAGGTGTCGAAGATCAGCAGGTCGCCGGGGCGGACCTGGATATCGTCGATCTTGGCGGCCAGCACTTTCTCCGTTCCATCGGCGCGGATCAGCACGCGGCGGGAGCGCCGGCCCGGCTCCCCGCCATTCACCCCCCAGGGATAGGTGAACCAGCGGTCATCATGGATCGCGATGGCACCCGGTTCGAGGAAACGATAGGCGATGCGCACGCCGTTACCGCCGCGATGCAGGCCCGGTCCGCCGCTGTCAGGAATGGTCTCATACCGTTCAATGCGCAGCGGGAAATAGGCCTCCAGGAACTCATTGGGAACATTGGTGAAATTGGGCCAGAGCGAGTGCCCGTCCGGCCCATCACCGAAGGGCCGGCCCGGAATGCCACCGAACCCGATCTGGAAAAGCTGGTAGTACTTTCCAGACCCGCGATAGCTGCCCGACAGCATCAGATGCGGTGAAGAGGAGAAGCCGGCCGCATTCAGGAATTCCGGCGTGCGCTGTCCCAAAAGCGCGCCCAGCACGTCAAACACACGCCCGATTCCATGGGTGCGGCAGGAGAGTGCTGCCGGGTATTTCGGCTTCAGCAGCGATCCTTCCGGGATGCGCGTTTCCACCAGATCATAGAAGCCATCGTTGAACAGGATCTGCGGGTCGAAGACCATGATCATGTAGATGCCGAAGAACATCTTCAGCATGTTTTCGTTCAGATAAAAATTGATGGAGCTTTCCGACTGGGGCGAGGTGCCTTCCCAGTCCAGGATCACCTTGTCCCCATCCCGCCACATGGTGGCGCGCAGCTTGTAAGGGCCGTAGCCGCGGCCATCGTCGCAGATATAATCCTCAAAACTGACCTTCTCCTCACTGATCGAGGTGGCGATCAGTTTGGCCATGGCGCGTTTGTTCCGATCCAGCAACTCTCCTGTCGCAGAAACGAAGATTTCGGTACCAAAACGGCTGCACAGTTCCGTCACGCGCCTGGCGGCGATACGGCAGGAGGCAATGATGGCGTTCAGGTCCGACCGGCACCAGTCCCGCGTGCGGGTATTGTTCAACACCAGTTCCAGCAGATCCTCGTTCAGCACACCTTTGCGGTACAGCTTCACGGGCGGAATGCGGATGCCTTCCTGGAAGATGGAGGTGGCGTCGGTGGGCAGGCTGCCCGGCACCTTGCCACCAACATCGGTCTGATGGCCGAAATGGCAGGTCCAGGCGACCAGCTTGCCATCCTTGAACACGGGTAGGATGATCAACCAGTCATTCAGATGGCTGATGGCGCCTTCCACCGAATAGGGGTCGGACAGCCAGATGACGTCGCCTTCTTCGATGGTGCCCTTATAGTTCTTCAGGAAGCCGCCCAGGAAGGAACCGAACTGCCCCACCACCATCTTGCCTTCATTATTGGCAATCAGGGGGAAGGCGTCGCCCTGTTCACGGATGCCGGGTGACATGGCCGTACGGAACAGGGTGGCATCCATTTCCGCCCGCGCATTGCGCAGGGCGTTTTCAATGATGTCCAGCGTGATCGGGTCGATGGCGACCTTCTGGAACGGGGTCGAGTTGGTTTCGATGATCTTGGCAACCATGGGTCAGTCCCTCTGTCCAGAAGTGTCGTCAGACGGTGGCGAGCGGGCGGATCAGGATCAGCCCGTAATCGTCAACCTCCGCCCCATGGTCGGGCAGCAGCACGGTGGTGCTGTCCATCTCACAGATGATGGCGGGACCTTTGATAAAGTCACCGGCCTTCAGCATGGCCCGGTCGTAGATGATGGAAGGATGTTCCTTGCCATCGGCCCAGATGGCATGGTCGCGCACCTTGGCCGCCGCCGGATCGCCATTGCCCTTGGGCAGCTTTTCCAGCCGGATAGCCGACGCCTTGCCCAGGGCCGTGGCGCGAACCGTGACCAGTTCGCGGTCGCTTTCCAAACAGAAGGTGAAAAGCCGCTCATGCTCCTTGTCGAACGCGGCGGCCAGCGCCTCCAGCCCGCCATCGGCAAACCCGTTGAGTGCCACCGGCAGCGACACTTCAAACGCCTGTCCGGAATAGCGCACCCCGGCCTCGAAGGTGATTTCCTGATCGCCCTCTGCGACCCCTTCGGCCAGCAGCTCGCGGGAGACGGCGGCGCGCAGGTCGGCCAAGAGGGTCGCGACGTCGGCATTGCTGACATCGGCGAAGGTCTTGCCCACCGACTTCGCCCTTTCGGCGCGCAGGCGCGTGGTGGCATCACCAAAGGCACACAGCACGCCGGGGCTGGGCGGCACGATGACGGGCCAGCTGCCCAGGAGTTTGCCCAGGGCATTGGCATGCAGCGGCCCGGCGCCACCAAAGGCCACCAGCGCGAAGTCACGCGGGTCATAGCCCTGCTGGACGGAGATCAGGCGCAGGGCACCCATCATTGTCTCATTGGCGATCGAATAGATGCCGTTGGCCGCCGCCGCCAGACCGATGCCCAACGTATCGGCGATACTCTGCACCGATGCCGCCGCCGCCGGTCGGTCCAGCCGCATGGTCCCGCCCAGCAATTCTTCGGGCAGATACCCCAATACGACATTGGCGTCAGTCACAGTAGGTTTGTCGCCGCCACGGGAATAGCAAACGGGACCGGGCACAGCGCCGGCAGAGGCAGGGCCGACCCGCAGGGCCTTG
>CALRNG020000157.1:0-7976 GCA_943369495.1 Rhizobium sp. Q54 | reverse complement strand
CCTTCACTGAACGCAGCGAAACAGACCACAGACCAAGCGTATCCTCTAGCGAACCTGACATCCCATGACCCTCCGAATCATGGTCACCCATTGATTCAGAACTTCATAAAATACGCAACTGTAATGCTAATACTTGAAGTTAATCGACTTGTGATCAGGCCCGCTACGGAGATTGGCATGTCCGCTGGTTGTCGCTGAGCTGGGATTAATGTTTGTAATGACATAATCGTAGGTACCGCCGGCCCGATGGGTGTCGCCCCCCTGGCGAATGAACATACTGGCAGGTGCACCGGCACCAGCGGCGGCACCGGCAGCACCTCCGGCAGCGGCAGCGGGTGCAGCAGCACCGCCGGCTCCACCAGTAATTATCCCTGGCCGAAGACGTTCAATAGCCACAGTCAGAATAGCCGGATCGACATTCATATCTCCGCCGAAAGAATACTGGGTGCCGGCAGCCGTATGCAGTTCATGATTCTGCACTATTGCAATTGCCAAGGCATAAATCTGGGACTGCGTTGGGCTGGACTTTGCATGAATACCGTAAGTCTGCGCACCACTTCCGTCGGGACCCATATCCACCGGGAAACGAGGATGCAGATGCCGCCCCCATAGACCTTCATAGGTTGAAGCTTTTTTTCCTGTTGCGGCGGCAACCACGGCTTTGTCAGCCGCAGAAAGAGGCGCAGGATGCACAAGTGCCGATCCCGCCGGCACCATGTAGTTCAAGGATCCGCTGGGGGCAGCCTTACCCCCGGCATGCATCACCATCATGCCCGCAGGCGCCGCCGCTGTCGCCACCACTTCCGAAACGAAAGCCACATCCGCGGACTCGATGGCGCGCGCCGCCATTCCAGCCTTGCGGTCATTATTGCTGCCCAGATGCTGCATATTGGAGAAGGAGGCTGCGGAATGCGCGTCGCAGTAGGATGTGCCGTCGCGGGCAAGCTTCGTACACCCTGCATGTTGGCACCTCGCTGCCGCCGCCGCGCGCTGCAGCACAGGTGCCGCCGTCAACGGAACCCAGCGTGGCGGCGCCGGTTTTGCCTGCCCCACAGCCGCACCAGGGTCCCATTGCTTGGCCCCCAACAGTGCCGCCACCCGCTGGCCCAGCCTGTCGGCTTCGAGTTCCAGCGTCTGGTTCTGCACCACGGCCATGGGCGCGCCCGTTCGGTTCTGCACCCGGCCCTGCCGCTGTTGCACCACATGGGCCAGTTCATGGCCCAGCAGCTGCTGCCCAATCGCCGTTTGCGGCTGATACTGTCCAGGGGCGAAGAAGATGTTGGAACCCGTGGTGAAGGCAATGGCACCGATACGCGCCGCCTGCGGCCCGACATGCACACGCACACCGGACAGATCGGCCCCCACCAGACGCTCCAGCTGCGGGCGCAGTTGCGCGGGAAGTGGCTGTCCCGTACCGATCACGCCCAGTACCGCCGGGTTCACCGCAACGCTACGCTCCCCAGCGCCTGGCATAGCAGCCGACCGCTGTACCGCACCAGCACCGCCGACAGGGGGCAAGACCACGGATAAGGGCAGGCTTCCGGAGAAACGACCCTGGATGACAGCCCCCATAAATATCACCAAGGTTAAATGCAATCCCCTAATAATAATGTTTGATAATATGACAATCAATTGAAATGAACCCTCACCCGGCAAAATTTTCCCAATAAAAACCGGCACATAGTTTGCTTATCCCTCCCCGTCCTTTTCACCGGGAGGGTCTGATATGCACGACCGACTACAGCGTCCAGGCACCAGCAAGCCGTCTGGACTGTTTGGAAAGCCCAAGGAAGCCAAGGCTTCCGGCGGTTTTGATGGGTTGCCCGCGGGCCTGCGCCTGCTGGACGATGCCAAGTCCGATGTCGGGCTGGCGGAAATTCTTGCCGCCATCACGGCAGAACCTGCCAAGCCCGATATGCGCCTGCGGGAGGTGGAAGACAGTATCCGCCGCCATTGGGCCGTGCTGCGCAATCTGGTCCGCGAACATGCCGACCTGAGCCGCGCCGCCATGCAACGGGCCGATGCCGAACCAAGCCTGATGGCCGACCGGCCGCCGCCCAAGGTGGCGCTGTTCACGCCGGCGCTGCGCAATATCGTTGCCGCTGAGTAAGCCCGAGGGTCAAGTATCTTGGCCCTCGGCACGGCGGCGACCGCCGCCGCGCCGCACGTGCGGCGTAGCCAAGGGCGCGGATGCGCACGCCCGGCGCCTGAGGGGGCACGAAAACGTGACCATCGGTCATGATTTCGTGCCGCTTGTGTAGCCCTTGTGACAAGTCCGGTGACAGGGGTGGGGTCACGGCAAATCCGCCACCCCGCCCCCTCGTCGCCCGGTGCTTGACCGGCTTTCGCCTTAATCGCTCACCATCTTGATCTCATCGGCGCCGGGTTCAGGCGCTGTGGACGACAAGGTGGCGGTGCCATGACTATAACGATGAAGATCCTGGTCCTTTCCAGCCTGGCGGCCCTTCTGGGGGCCTGCGCCGGTCTGTGGGACCTGACAGCAGACACATTGTCCGGAACGCTGGCCATCCTGGCCGCGTCGGCCTTCATGCTGTCCCTGTTCCTGCCGCGCCTGGCCGTCTTCGGCGTGCTGGGCCTGGCGGGTGGCGTGCTGCTGGCCCATCTGATGGCCTATCCGCCGCCCGGCAGTTCCATGCCGGTCCTGGAACGCGGCATGATCGCCGCCGCCGTCGCCATGCTGCCGGCCGCCGCCGGCGCCATCGCCGGGATTCTGGCCGCGCGCACCGCCGTCAGCATGGGTTGGCGCAGCGTCGAGTGATGGGTCAGCCGCCAGCCACCGCCAGCCGTGGCCCGGCCAGCGCGACATTCAGCATCCCGCCCAGGGCGCCGCACTGCCCCTCACAGGCACTGACCTCCGACAATATCCAGTCCCGGAAGGCCTTGATCTTCGGTTCATCGACCCGGCGCTGCGAACAGACCAGCCAATAGGACCGGTCGGTCACCAGCACCAGATCGGGAAAGGGTACCAGCAATCGTCCTGACGCGATATCGGCGGCGAAAAAGGCCGGGCAGACCAGGGCCACGCCCTGCCCCATCACGGCGGCCTGTCCGGTAATGGCCTGCATGTCATATTGCGGGCCGCTGCGCATGCCATCGACGGCCACGCCCACCATGGCGAACCATTGGTGCCAGTATCGGATATCCTCAATATGGTTGTAATCCAGCAGCGGCAGGCGGGCCAGGTCGGACGGGTGGCGGATGCCGCCCATGCGTTCGGCCAGGATGGGGCTGATCACCGGGGTCAGCCGATATTCAACCAGCCGTTCCGCGACCAGCCCCGGCCATTGCCCATGGCCCGACCGGATGCCGACATCGAACTGATGGTGCAGATCGCTCAACCCCACCGAACTGTCCAGCCGCACCGCGAGGTCGGGCCGTCGCAGCTGAAAATGCCCCAGGCGCGGCACCAGCCAGTGTGAGGCGAAGGTGGGCAGGGTCGTCACCGACAGGACCTTGTCCTGCGCCGCGTCGGTCAGCTTATGCATGGTGGCGCGGATACGGTCGAACGCGTCCTCCACGGCCACCTGCAGCTCCAGTCCCGCCGGGGTCAGTTCCAGCTTGCGGGTCAGGCGGCGGAACAGCTCCCGCCCGATATGCTCCTCCAACTGGCGTATCTGATAGGACACGGCGGCCTGCGTCACGGCCAGTTCGTCCGCCGCCTTAGTGAAGGACAGGTGCCGGGCCGCCGATTCAAAGGTGCGCAGCGCGTTCAATGGCGGCAGTCGCTTATCCATCACGGCCCCTCATGCACAAACCCAGTTAATGCATCCTATCGGGATTACTCGTTTGTCGTCCAGGCCGGAATGGAGCGATAAAGGGTGCAACAAAGACACCCACGCTTCACACCGGTTCGGAAAGGACCCGTTCAAATGCAAAAGCTGAATTTCGCCCATGGGGCCGCGTCGCGGCCGCAAACCCTGCCGCTCGCCCCCACCACCCCACCCTCGCGCCGGACGACGGCGCTGGCTGCCCTGACCGGGCAGTTGCAGTCGGTGCTGACCGAACTGCTGGCCGGTGAAAGCTACCGCCACGGCATCCCGCCGCAGCTGAAGCGGGATGTGGGGTTCTGGGGGTGAAAGCCGATGGCCAGCACCCAGAAAAAAGGGGGTGACGGACTGAACCGTCACCCCCTTTTTCTACGCAAACGGCCCGATCAGCCGAAGAACCCAATCCGCTGCGTCAAGGCATTGCTGGTGCGGCGGATCAGTTCATAGAGCGAGGCCATGGGCCGGAAAATATTCTGGTTTTCCTGGCTGTAATCCTGGCTTTCATCACTGACATAGGTTGCCACCTCCCCGAACCCTTCGTCCAGGGTGGCTTCGGTGCGCGCCGGGAAGATGCGGGCCAGTTGATCCAGCGCCCAGGGCACATCCAGATGCAGCATGCGTGTCACCAGCCGCTGGTTGGTGATCGAATGCTGGCTGGAGAATTCAGGGATATGGACCGCCAGACGGTACACCTGATGGATCAGCGATAGACGAACCGCGTGCAGCAGTGCCAGGTGCCGGTCCAGATCGGGGTTCGGCTTGGGTGCTGCCCCAGCCCGCTCCAGATTCTGCCGCAGCACGCCATAATCGCGATACAGCTTGCGGAAGATGCGGACCAGACGGGCCTGGGTTGGCGTCTCTTCCAGCACAGCCGCGATGCGGCGCATGTCGTCGGCCTCCAGCGGATTTTCCGACCGCGCGGCCCGGGTCAGCCAGTGGCCAGGGTCCAGCGTATCGACATAGGCCTTCAGCGCGTCGGGGCAGCTGACAGCGGCGCCGTAGACGACGATACCCATCAGTTCACGGAACCGGGCCGACGTGGCATAGAGCGCACGGAACTGCTCGGGATCACGGTCGATGGCCTCCCCCACCCCGGACAGGGCATTGGCCGGCAGGCCCATCTGCAACAGAACCGCATTGTGCGGAATGGCGCGGAACTGCCCGGCCATGACGCGGGCCGCCGGGTCGGGGGCCGCATCATGCTGACGCTTGATGGCGCGGCTGCCGCTGGGGAACAGCAGGTTGGTGCCGAAGGCGGCCAGCAGCTCACCATAGTTCGGGTCCTCGACCAGGCCGACCTGGAAGGTCTTCACGGTCGTGAAGAACTCCCGGATATAATCGCCCTTGGCATAGAACACGTCATGATCCAGGTCCGGCTTGGCCGTGCCGATCATATATTCCAGGATGCGGGTGACGACGGCCAGGGCCGAGGCCGGGGTCACGAAATAGGTGTAGCCGTCGCCCCCCTGGAAGCTGACTTCCTGTTTCAGCTCGATATTGTGCTTGGCGGCAAAGGCCAGCGTGGCCGGCGGGCTGACATAGGCCAGGCGGTTATGCAGGCTGGCCGGGTGACCGCCACGACCGATGCTTTCGCCATGCGTGTCGAAAATCACCAGCTGCACATTTTCCAGCGTGTGACGCGTGAACAGGCGCATGACGCGCAGACGCAGACGCTCAATGGACGCGCTGGCCGGCGTCTGGCCCAGATAGCGACCGGCATCGGAATAGCCCGTCTGGATACACAGGCGCCCGCGCTTTTGCACATAGGCGCGGTAATGCGGGTTCTCCAGCAGCTGTTCGATAATGCGGGAACCGGTCTCCAGCGCCTTTTCGGTTTCGAACAGCGGGCTGATATCGACGCGCTCTTCCACCCCGAACAGCTTGGCAAAATACAGCGCCGAAAGCACTGTGAAGGCGCTTTCGCTTTCCGCGATCAGGAAACGGATGGGTGTGCGCGCATCGGAATATTTCAGCATCTGCGCCACGACCATGAACAGGCGCTTGGCGCTGGTGCGTTCGGCCACGACGGAGCCGAAATTGATGCTGACCGGTTCCACCTTGTCCAGAAGATCGGTCAGGGTGGCCAAATAGGACTGGCGATAGCGCGGGTCATCCGCCGCACTGTCCAGGCCCACGGCCTTGCGGATGGCGTTATGGACCTGTGTGCTGTTCAGGCGGACATGGGTATGGGCCATGCCCAGGCCGAACGTGGCCAGTTCTGCGCGCAGGACGGCCAGCTGTTCCACGGTGGCCAGCGCCTTGTCGCCCTCAATGGCGGCGGACAAGCGGATACCGCGATTGACGAACTCAATGGCTTCCGACGCATCGACCAGACGCAGCGGCAGACCCTCATGCATACGCTTGGCGATCCGTCGCAGATGGTCCAGGTCCTGTGCCTCCGACCCGCCAAAGGCCGCAATCTCGTCCGTCACCTGGTTGAGTGCCAGGGCCAGCCGGCTTTCGATCAAAGCCAGCGTATGGCGCAAATCCTCCAGCGAGGGGGCACCGGCGCGGATATCGCGCAGATTGGACAGGTAGTAGCGCAACTGCCTCTGCTGCACGATCAGACGCTTATGCAGCGTGTCGGACCAGCGGATGTCGGAACGGCCATCCAGGTCATAGCCAACCCAGCTGGCCACCGTCAGCAGGCGCGGCGTCAGGTCGGTCCAGCGGTCCGGATAATGCTTGCGGCCCACGCGCAGCACGGCGCGGTACAGGGTGCGGATGGCGATCTGGATATTGGCGATGGCGTCCAGCGACAGTTCATGTTCGCGGGTCAGCGACATGTCTTCGGGCGCATGTTCCGCCGTCGCCATCTGCCGGATCAGGCTTTCGCGCGCGTCCGCCGTCAGGCGCTTGCCATTCTGGTCGCGGCCCGTCGCCAGACAGGCCATGGTGGTCATCTGCGCGCCGGACAGGTTGAAGGTCGGATGCGCGGTAATAACGATACCGAATACCTCCCTTTCCACCAGCTTCTGGAACGCCTCAAACGTCAAGGGCTCCCCGCCGCTGCCGGCGGCAGCAACGTCCAGCAACTCTTCCATGCGGCTGGCATTGGCTTCGGGCGATGCCTCGCCCAAGTAATTGGAGAGGCGGGCGGCGCGGGCCAGGAACCCTTCTGCGGACAGATATTGGATCAGTTGTTCCAGGGCGCCGGGCGACAGCTCACCCGCACCGACGCGGCGTGAAATATCGAGGGCCAGCAGCATGACGGGATTGGCAAACGGGTCCTGCTTCGCGTCAGTGCCATACCGGTCCAGTTGGGCCATCAGGTCCGTTGCCAGGGCGCGCACATCCAGGCCCTTGGGCGCCGGGAACCGCGCCTGTTTAGTGGACAGCAACGCCCCCTTGGCCGTGGTCGTGCCCAGGAATTCCAGATCAGACGGGGCGGCGGCTTGGGGCATGGCGGGATCCAGCGGCATGGGGGCTTCCATCTTCTGCGGAGTGGCCGCATTCTGTTGCGGCGCAGCGTCGCAGGGTGCGGTAATTCTGTTACATCTGTCAACGCCGAAAGGGGTATGGCGGACATAAACAGTCTGCAACACCCCTCAGGATTGAAGTGATAGATTAAAGGAGACAGGCTCCGCTGGCGATAGATTACTTGTAACGTCGTTCGCTTACATGTTGGATCGGGACAAGGGTGTTGCGCATGCACAGCAGTCCGGCGGACAGCGGGGACGGGGTCGGAGAGGGCGCCCAGGCACGGGCCATCGCCCTGCTTTGCGACGCCTCGACCCATGGGCTGCCGCCGGGCGGCAGGGTGGAGCGCATTGACACGCACGCCGCCCGCATCTTCATGGCCGGCAACCGCGCCTTCAAGATGAAGCGGGCCGTCACCTACCCGTTCTTCGACTATGCCAGCCTGTCGCAGCGCCTGGACGCGTGCGAGGCGGAGCTGGTGTTGAACAGGCGGACGGCACCCGCCCTTTACATTGGCGTTGGCGGTCTGGTGCGGGGCGATGATGGTCGCGTGCGGCTGGTCGAACAGGCGCCGGTGGCCGCCGATGGCGGGCCGGACCCGTCGGTGCTGGAATATCTGGTGACCATGGGGCGGTTCCCGCAATCGGCCCTGCTGGACAGCATGGCGGCGACAGGCACCCTGTCCCCCTCGATCATGCGCGATCTGGCCACGGTCATTGCGGAATTCCATGACGCCGCCGAACCCAGGACGAACGCGCCGGGGGCGGA
>CALRNG020000156.1:0-7991 GCA_943369495.1 Rhizobium sp. Q54 | reverse complement strand
ATTGCCCGACCCGATGATCGCCGCCTTCACCTTGCCCACGGGGCGTCCCTCCCTTTGCGATACGGGGTTTTCCCGGGCAAGGGGGCGCCTCCCCTGTCCGATAAGGGGGACGATAGGGCCGATGAAGGAAGGGGGCAAATTTCTGAAGCGCGCTAACTGCCACTGAGTGGCAGTTACACACGCCCGAATAAAAACGCCGGGCCCCATCGGGACCCGGCGTTCGATACGCAACCGTCAGACGTTTCAGATCGCCACGACGTGGCGCCAGCCATTGGCGTCGTCGGCCTGACCGCGCTGAATGGCCGTCAGACCGGCGCGCAGCTTGGTGGTCACCGGCCCCTCAACAGCGCCGCTGATCGTGAATTCGCCACCCTTGTGCCGCACGGTGCCGATGGCCGAGACCACGGCGGCGGTGCCGCAGGCGAACACTTCGCGCAAGGCACCCGACGCCGCATCTTCCTGCCATTGCTGGAAGGAATAGGGGCCTTCGACCACATTCATGCCCTGCGACCGGGCCAGCGTGATGATGCTGTCGCGCGTGATGCCGGGCAGGATAGTGCCGGTCAGGCCCGGCGTGCGGACGCTGCCATCCTCGAACACGAAGAAGACATTCATGCCGCCCAGTTCCTCGACCCAGCGCTTTTCAGCCGCATCCAGGAACACAACCTGGTCACAGCCATTGCGGATGGCCTCGGCCTGCGCGATCAGGCTGGCGGCATAATTGCCACCGCACTTGGCGGCACCGGTGCCACCGGCGGCAGCGCGGGTGTAATCCTGCGAGGCCCAGACGGAGACGGGCTTGGCCCCGCCCTTGAAATAGGCGCCCACCGGGCAGGCGATGACACAGAAAATGTAGCTGCCAGCCGGCTTCACGCCCAGGAAGCTTTCATCGGCGAACATGAAGGGGCGCAAATAGAGGCTGGCGCCATCGCCGCCGGGGATCCAGTCGACATCGGCGCGGACCAGGGTCTCCACGGCCTCCAGGAAAATCTCTTCAGGCAGGATGGGCATGGCCATGCGCTCGGCGGAGCGCTGGAACCGGCGGGCATTTTCCAGCGGACGGAACAGCAGGACCTGACCATCAGCACCGCGATAGGCCTTCATGCCTTCAAAGATTTCCTGGGCATAATGCAGGACGGCGGCGGCAGGATCGAGCGTGAAGGCTTCCCGCGCGCGCAGTTGCGCATCATGCCAGCCCTTTTCCGACGACCAGCGTACCGTGACCATATGGTCGGAGAAGATCTTGCCGAAACCGGGATCGGCGATCAGCTTTGCCCGGACATCGGCGGGCGTCGGTGCGGGGTGCGGGACGGAACGGATTTCGATGCTGGCACTCATTTGCCCTTATTCTCCGAAATCTGGAAAGGCGCTGGGGAAGGCCGCAGAATGGACCGAACCTGTCCCCGGGTCCATCCCCCGCGCAATCAACGGGCATGACGGCGCCGCCACCCTGCCATCCGGTGGCGGTAACCGCTATTTCGGAAAGATAATTGCCGTACCTGTCACGGCCCCGGCACGACGGGCCGCAGGATCAGGCTGAACAGCGGGCCGCCGCGCATCACCTCACGCCCCCACGGCAATGCTGGCGCCGCCGCGTTTCAGCCCATCATCACTCATGCTGACCTTGATCGCCCCTTCCCCATCTGTCCCGCCCGTCGGGCGGGATCGGTGTGCGAATGCACTTGCGTCTCATACCACCGATCAAAAATCTTGACCGGTGGTATCCGCGCCGACTCAGCTTCGGCGGCGGCCCATGCCGCCGAAGCTTGAAATGCCGACCTGTCGGTATTTCAAGCCGCCGGTGTCAGGCCTGAGATGTCGCCCTTGACAGCTCATATTATATGATATTACATCGCACAATATGGGATGTGCTGATTAATCATACTTTAGTTGATCAGGCCACCGGAGACCCCGGTCGCCCCATCAACGCCAGTCAGACGCGAATGCGCTTCAAGAACAAACGACCCGGTGGGGACAAAGTTCCCACGATAGACACCGGTGTCAGATAAACGGGGGGAGGCAGTGGATGCAAAGCACGCAGGCACCCGGCACCGGCACCATGGCGAGCGGTCCTGTTCCGGACGCGCGTGGCGCAGCCGTATTTCTCCCTGGACATGAATTCGCGCGCCGCAACGCGGCCGCCACAGATCATCGCCGGACGACCGCAGGCTGACGCGGCGTTTGGTGAGGATACGACTTGCCCCGGTGTTGGGTGGGTTCGAACTGGAGTGGAAGCCAGAAAACAAGCCGAACAAGGTCCCGGTTAAGGGACCACCTGAAGGAACTTTCATAGGGAAAATGGAAATGCTCAAGCACCGCACCTTCAAGTCACACCGCCTGGAAGCCTCGCTTCTGGCCCTTGCCACCGCGATGGTGGTGGCCCTGCCCGCGACGGCGCAGACCACGCCCTCGCCTGCCGCCGACAGCTTGGAAGAAATCGTTGTCACCGGCTTCCGCGCCTCGCTGAACAGCGCGCTGAACCTGAAGCGCAACGAAGCGGCGGCGGTTGACGCCATCGTGGCCGAAGATATCGGCAAGTTCCCCGACAGTAATCTGGCCGAAAGCATGCAGCGCGTGCCCGGCGTGGCCCTGGCGCGCGGCGATGGCGGTGAAGGCCGCAACATCTCCGTCCGTGGCCTGGGTGCGGGCTTCACCCGCGTGCGCATCAACGGCATGGAAGGCACCTCGCAGACCGGCTCCTCCGACATCTACGGTGCGGGCAATGCGGGCCGTTCCTTCGACTTCAACGTCTTCTCGACGGAGATTTTCTCGGCATTGGCCGTGCGCAAGACGCCGTCCGCCGATGTGGAGGAAGGCTCGCTGGGCGCAACCGTCGATCTGAACGCGCCAAAGCCGTTCGATTTCAAACAGGACAGCGTCATCACCGCCACCGCCAAGGGTGTCTATAACGGCGTGTCCAAGAAGGTGGACCCGCGCGGGTCCATCCTGGTGTCGCAGAAGTTCGGCGACGAGGGGCAGTTCGGTGTCCTGGGCTCGCTCTCCTATCAGCAGCGCAATATCCGCGAGGTCGGGTATTCCGCCGTGGACCTGCTGTCGGCCAGCGCCAATGGCCTGTTCTGCGCGCCCATCGGCGTCACACCCGTCTATCCCGCCGTCTCGGCG
Source organism: Rhizobium sp. Q54 (assembly GCA_943369495.1). Taxonomy (GTDB): domain Bacteria; phylum Pseudomonadota; class Alphaproteobacteria; order Azospirillales; family Azospirillaceae; genus Niveispirillum. Next base: position 4,868 of record CALRNG020000156.1, on the reverse strand, counting down.
GCAAAGGGCACGACGGATACGATGTGTTCCACCAACAATCCGCGCACGGGCACGCTCGCCGCCTGGAATACGATCCAGGCTCTGCGCCGCGCGGATCAGCCCAACACGCCCGGTTCCGGCGCCTTCATCCCGCGCCTGCCGCGGTACCTGAATTCCACACAAGATCAGGAACGTATCGGCGCCAGCCTGACGCTTCAGTATCAGCCCGATGAAGATACCGACATCTCCATCGACACGCTGTATTCCCGTTTCGACGTGACGCGGCGCGACAATTACATCGCCAATGTCTCCTTCGCGCGCTCCATCACCAATAATGGCCAGCCCATGGTGTCGGTGCGCGATATTCAGTTCGATCAGAATGGATCGCTGGTCTATGGCCTGTTCGACGGCGTCGATGTCCGCTCCGAAGGTCTGGTCGATCATTTCGTCTCCAGTTTCAAGCAGGCCAATCTCGATTTCGAACATCGCTTCAGCGACGCGTTCGAACTATCGGGTCTGGTCGGCTTCAACCGGTCGGAACTGGACGGCAAGCGCCGCTTCCAGACCTTCATGGACGCCATCGATACCGACAATTTCTCCATCGATTTCCGTGATGGCGGCACCACGCCCAAGCTCGGCTTCGGCTTCGACGTCTCCAACCCCGCCAACTTCGCCTTTGCCCCGGCCCAGGCCGATGGCACGGTGACCGGCGGGTTCAGCCCGCAGGGCCGTCCGCTGCTACAGCGCACCGACAACCTGACCACCGAGTTGAATTTCGCCTGGACGGTGGCCGATGGTTTTGTGCTGAAGACCGGCGGTCAGTTCCGCGAAAGCGATTACAACGTTACCTCCGTGCGCGAATATCCGGCCGATATGGCCGTCCGGGCCCTACCGGCAGGCACAGCCCTGTCTTCGATCACCCGCACCATCAGCGGCCTGGACGGTCTGTGGGGCGATAACGCGCCCAACAGCTGGGCTGCCATCGACGCTGCCAAGTTCGCCGATCTGTTCGACACCGACAGCATCCGCACCTGCGATTACACCTGTGGTGGCGTCAACAGCCGGGTGCGTGAACGGGTGAAAAGCGCATATTTGATGGGCACCTTCGACCTGTATAACAGTGCCGATTTGCCGATCCGTGGCGATGCCGGCCTGCGCTATGTGAAGACCAACATGCTGGCGTCCGGCTATATCGCCGTCGCCCCGCCGGCTGGCACCACCTCGCCCACCAATCTGATTGGCCGCTTCTCGCAAGCCAAGAACAGCTACGATGATTGGCTGCCGTCCGCCAATCTCGTGTACGAGGCCAGCGACGATGTGCTGCTGCGGCTGTCGGGCGCCAAGGTGCTGGCCCGCCCCGAACTGGGCCAGTTGACCCCGACCAGCGGCGTGAACCCCGTCACCCGCATCGGCAATGTCAACAACCCGTTCCTGGACCCGATCCGCGCCAACACGTTCGACGTGGCCGCCGAATGGTATTTCCGCCCCGGCTCCCTGCTCTCGATCGCGTATTTCCATAAGGATATCAAAAGCTTCATCCAGTCGGTCAGCTCCCAGGTGCCCTTCAGCGATCTGGGCCTGCCCGACGCGCTGCTGGCCGGGTCCAACACGGTGGCAAGCGAGATCTTCACCGTCTCGCGCCCCTTCAACACGCCGGGCGGCCCGTTGAAGGGCTTTGAAATCAACGCCCAGATCCCCTTCACCTTCCTGGATGGCGTCTGGGCCAATTTCGGCGTGCTGGCCAATTACACGCGCGTCACCTCCAAGATCAATTACATCCTGGCCTCGGCCGGTGGCGTGCCCACCGTCACCACGACAGCCGACCTGATCGGCCTGTCCAAGAACACCATGTCGGGCACGCTGTATTATGAGGATGAGGATTTCTCGATCCGCACCACGGCCAACTACCGTGACCGCTTCATCCGTGGCATCCCCGCCTCGCCGGGCAGCGACCTGCAGGGCAACGCCCCCACCCTCTATGTCGATGCCGCCGCATCCTACAATGTCACGCCGGAGATCAAGCTGATCCTGGAGGCCCAGAACCTGACCGATGAACAGAACCGGCTGTACACGGACAGCAAGCGCCAGGACACGTTGTTCGAAACCCGCATCGGTCGCACCGTCACCGCCGGTGTGAATGTAAGGTTCTAAACCGAGTAACCACGTAGGTCAGGGCGAGGGCTGACGCCCTCGACCTGACCTATACTTCGATCACATCGCCTTGAACCGCACGGCGACGCCACCGCCGGGCGCCATGTTCAGCTCCAGAACATCCTTCGACGTCACCACCCGCTTTTCCACCGTCAACGCTGTCGGGTTGGTCTTGTAATCCGCCCCCGGCCCGTCGGCGTAAATCTGCGCCTCATAGCGCTTGCCCGGCGTCAGGAAGTCCAGCTTCTGGGTCAAGGTGCGGGCCTTCTCGTCCGTAACGCCGCCCAGGAACCAGTCCGTGCTCCCGCGCGGCTGCCGGGCCACCACGACATAATCGCCGACCTCCGCTTGCAGGGTGCGCGACATCTCCCAGTCCACCGCCACATCGCGGATGAACTGGAACGCATCCGGCCGCGCCTCGTAATTCTCCGGCAGGTCGGCGGCCATCTGCACCGGACTGTAGATCACGACATACAGTGCCAACTGGGTGGCCAGCGTCGATTGCACCCGCGCCGCCACCTTCTCCTTGCCATGGACAAGGTCGAAGATGCCGGGCGTGTAATCCATCGGCCCGGCCAGAAGGCGGGTGAAGGGCAGGATGGTCACATGTTCGGGCGGGTTGGTGGGATTGCCCCAGGCGTTGAATTCCTGTCCCCGTGCCGCCTCCCGGCTGACCCAGTTGGGATAGGTGCGGCGTAGGCCCGTATCCTTCACCGGTTCGTGGGCATTGATGGCGATCTTGTACCGGGCCGCTGTCTCCACAACCTTCTGATGGTGGCGCACCATATACTGGCCCGCATACCATTGCTGGCCGCCCGCCTCGTCCAGAATGGTGCCGCTATGCTTGACATAGCCGGTCTTCACCCGGTCCACGCCGACCTTCTGGTACAGCGCCATGGCGGCCTCCAACTGGCGTTCGTAATTGACCACCGCCCCCGCCGTCTCATGATGGCCGATCAGGCCCGCCCCTTTTGACTTGCCATAAGCGGCCAGGGCCGGCAGGTCGAAATCGGGATAGCTGTCGGTGAAGCTGAACTGGGCACCATTGGCGATCCAGTCGCCGTCCCAGCCCTTGTTCCACCCCTCCACCAGAACGCCGTTGAACCCGTATTTGGCTGCGAAATCCATATAGCGCTTTACATTCTCGTTGTTGGCGCCATGGGTCGGCCCGCTGCCCCAGGTGGATTTATTCAGGTGCATCTCCCACCAGACGCCGACATATTTGCCGGGCTTGAACCAGGACACATCGCCCAGCCGGTTGGGCTCATTGAGGTTCAAGGTGATGCGGCTGTCGGCCAGCGCCGCCGCATTATCACCGATCAGGACGGTGCGCCACGGCGTGGTGAACGGCCCCGTCTTGCGGGCCAGAACCCCGTCCGGCCAGGGCATCAGCGTGGCCGTCAGCGTCCCCGCCCCGTCACCGGACAGCAGCATGGACGGAAAATCCACCAAGGCCGCCTCATGGATCGACAGGTGCAGCCCATTCTCGCCCTTCAGCGTCAGGGGCGTTTCGGCCGTCGTGATGCGGCGCGCGTCGGTCTTGGTATACAGATATTCATCCCGGTCTTCGGCCTGCGCCTGATACCACCAGGCCACCTGCGGGCCCACGGGCCGGAACTGCGTGCGCTCCCCCACCACCGCTACCGCCTGCCCCGCCGGGATGGCGGCGTAGTGATAGCGAAAACCGATGCCATCATCGAACAGGCGGAAGCTGACATTGACCTTGGCGTTCAGGGCCGTATCGCCGGCCAGGGTCACCGTCATTTCCGTATGATGATCGCGCACCACCCGCTGTTCGCCCCAGGGCTGTTCCCAGCTGGTGTCGGACGCCGACCGCGTGGCACCTGTGATGGATGTGTAGCGGACCGGCACCTCCCCCTTGAAATCCAGGCCCAGGGCGCCGGGCGCCAGGACAGGAGCACCCTTGCGGCTCACCTCATAAAAGGCCCGCCCCTCCGTCACGAACACGCACAGTTCGATCACCTTGCCCGGCGACTGCGCGCATTCACGCTCAGCGGCCAGCGCCGGGGTACCGGCCCCCAGGGCAACCAGGGACGATAACAGCATCAGGGAACGGAAATTCATCAACGGCGCCTCTTGGCTGGCAGAAAGGGGGAGGTTACGGATTATGCAGATAGCTGGAAATCGCGTCGGTCAGGCTTTCGGCGCGGGCGACATTGTCGCGATTGGACAGCATCATGGCCGTGACCAGCGTTTCGGCCATCAGCACCGCCGCCGCCATGCTGCTGGACAGGACCGGATGCACGCTTTCCGCCAGAAGCACGGTGTCGGCCCGCTGCGCCAGCGGCGACACCGGACTGTCGGTGATGGCCACCACATGCGCGCGGCGCGACTTGGCAAAGCTGCTGAGATGCAAGGCCGCCTGGGCATAGCGGGGAAAGGCGATGGCGATCAGGACATCGCCTTCGCCCAGATTCATCAACCGGCCCGCCGCCACCTCGGTGCCGCCAAACTCCACAACATTCACCAGATTGGCGCAAAAGGGCTGCAACCCCAGGGTCAGCAGCCCTGCCACATGCGCCGACAGGCCGAAACCCATGACATAGATCGTGTGCGCCCCATTCAGCCGGCCCACCAGTTCCGACAGCTGCGTGCCCCCCGCCATCTGATCGGCAACCCGTGACAGGTGCGACAGCGTCGCCTCCAGCCCCTCATTGATGGCGGCCTGCGTCGGGTCGGCCCGGTCGAAACTGCTGCGCAGTTTTTCAACAGGCCGC
>CALRNG020000155.1:0-8059 GCA_943369495.1 Rhizobium sp. Q54 | reverse complement strand
AGGCGCTGACAATGCCACCCACCAGCCGCGACAGTTCCGGACCGGCACTGTCCCAGCCGCCGATGGCCATGAAGGGGCTGTCCTTGTGCCAGATGAAATCATCCGCCGTGGCGGGCAGTTTGTCCTTATAGGCGCACAGCTTGATGGTCGGGTCCGGGCAATGGTCGTTCAGGTAGCGCTGCGCCAGCCCATCCTGCACCAGCCGCCCGAAGATGAAGACGGGGCCGCCCGGCGTGAAGCCCGGCTTGCCGATCAGAGCCATATGCAGGGTTGGCATGGCCACGACCGACAGGGCCAGCAGCCCCGCCGCCGGCCAGACGCGCGGGGACAGGCCCCAGCCGCGCCAGCGGTCCAGCCCCTTGGCCGCCGCGATGGTCAGGACCAGCCCGCCGGCCAGCGCCATGGAGGACATGTGCGACATCAAGGCCAGCAGCCCGATGGCCGCCACGCCCAGCCTTTCCCGCCAGTCCAGATCGTCCCAGCGGAAGGACAGCAGCCAGAAACTTAAGACCAGCAGCGGCAGCAGGATGTCCGGCATCACCTGCGCCACATACCAGGACACGCCCGTCAGGGCCGACAGACCGATGGCCACGACTCCCGTCACCTGTCGCAGCGGCCAATCACGGAACTGGGCGTGATGCACGCGCAGCAGCAGATGGATTAGCCACAGGGTTGCCCCCGCCTGTACCAGGATCGGCCCCCAGAAGCTGAACCAGCCGCCCGAGGTGACATAGAGGAACAGGCCATAGAAGAAGGAACGGCCCGGCTCCAGGTCCCAATCCAGCACCCGCTTGATGTATCCAGCCGTGTCGAAGAACACGATGGGAAAGCCGTTCCAGATGGCGGGGCCCAGCAGCGCGAAGCCGCCCAGCCACAGCGCCAGACGCGGCCAGTCCAGCTGTGGCACGCGGCGTTGGGTGGGCAGGCTGTCATCGGCGTCTGTCATGGGACCTCTGGCGCAAAGAACATGGGGTTCACCAGCATGGCGCTAACATGATGGCGGGGATCAGGCAATCAAACCCCCTATTGCGGGTGTGTGGAACGGCGCCATGCCAACGACCTTGTTGCAAACCGCTTGAAAACAGCGTCCTCTGGCCGTTGTGACGCCATATTCCCGGCGTTTCATGCTATGCATGCTCCCTCCCGTCATCCGCATTCCGATCAATATGCCGCGCATTTCCGCCCTGCTGTTCGCCACGGGTCTTCTCCTGGCGCCCGCCGCTCTTGCCGCACAGGAAGGGGCGCCGCCCCCCGCCGCCCCGCCACAGGCCGGGCCGGAGGTGCGCCCGTTTGAGCTGACGGGGGTGGAGGTTGCGGCAGAGCGGGACAAGCCGCAGGCCTGTTTCGCTTTCTCCCGTCCCCTGCCGCGCCCGCGCGGCCGCAGCAACGAACTGGCGCGCTTTGTCAGCGTGGAGCCGGCGCAGGGCGTGTCCATTGCCGTGCGCGACCAGAGCCTGTGCCTGGACGGTCTGAAGCATGGTCAGCGCTATGCGGTGACCATCAATGCCGGCATGCCGGCGGCGGGTGCGAAGGAAAGGCTGGCCGATGCCATCAGCCGCGACCTGGCCGTGCCCGACCGCAAGCCCAGCCTGTCCTTCCGGGGCCAGGGCTATATCCTACCGCGCGTTGATGCGGAGGGGTTGCCGATCCGCGGGGTGAATGTGGAGCGGGCGCGCCTGACGGTGCTGCGCCTGAATGACCGCGCCCTGGTGGAGCAGCTTTATTATGGCCGCTCCAACCAGACCATGACGGAGTTTGAGATCGGCGACGTCCTGGACCAGAAGGGGGAGAAGGTCTGGCGCGGGGAGATGGCCATCGGGGGGGAGCGCAACAAGGCGGCCCAACTGTCCTTTCCCATCGATGCCGTGATCGGTGATCTGGCCCCCGGCGTCTATGTCGCCGTGGCGGAGGATGCGGCCCTGTCCTTCCAGGCCTGGGACAAGCGCGCCACGCAATGGTTCGTCGTCTCCGACCTGGGCCTGACCAGCTTCAAGGCCGGCAATGGCCTTTATGTCTTTGCGCGCAGCCTGTCTTCGGCCAAGCCGCAGGCCGGTGTCGAACTGCGTCTGGTGGCGCGTGACAAACGCGAACTGGGCCGGGCGGTCACGGGCGCCGATGGTCTGGCCCGATTCGATGCGGCCCAGGTGGGTGGCCTCAATGAGGCCGCCCCCCAGGCCCTGTTCGCCTCCACGTCCGATGGCGGCTTTTCGCTGCTGGATTTCGGCGCCCCGGTGGTTGAACTGGTGGGCAAGGGCGATGGCGGGCGCCTGCTGACGGGCAATGCCGATGCCTATCTGTTCCCCGAACGCGGTGCCTATCGCCCCGGTGACCCGGTCTGGCTGACGGCGCTGCTGCGCGATGCGGATGCCAAGGCTCTGCCGGGCCAGAAGCTGACCGTCAAGCTGGCCCGCCCCGACGGGCTGGAAGTGGAACGCCGAACCGTTGATGATGGCGGGGCCGGTGCCCATGTCTGGCGCGTCGAACTACCCGCCAATGCGCCTCCCGGTCGCTGGACGGCCACGGCGCATCTGGACCCCAACGGCCCGGTCGTGGGCCAGACCCGGTTCAATGTGGGGGAGATCGCCCCCGCCCGTATCGGCTTTGACTTCACCGCCGACCGCGCCCGCATCGGTGCGGATGGCAAGGTCGGGCTGACCGTCGATGCCCGTTATCTGAATGGCGGGGCCGCCGGCCTGCTGCCGGGTGAGATGACCTTGACCCTGCGCCCCACGGACAGGCCGCCCCCCGGCCTGGACGGGTATCGCTTCGGTCTGGCGCAACAGTCTCTGGCGCCAGAGAAGCGTGCGCTGCCCGGTTTTACCACGGGTGCCGATGGCAAGGCGCAGCTGACCTTCGACCTGGGCAAGTTGCCGGATACCAGCCGCCGGCTGGAGGCCGTGCTGCGCGCCACGCTGCATGATGTCGGCGGCCGCTCGGTCGATCAGGAACTGGTCCTGCCGGTGGAGTTCCAGCCCTTTACCCTGGGCCTGAAGCCGAATTTCAGCGGCGATGCCGTGCCGGAAGGCGCGACGGTGGCTGTCGATGTCCTGGCCGTGGCCCCGGACGGGCAGAAGGTCGCCCGCAATGGCCTGACCTGGGATCTGTTCGAAGAAGAATATGACTACGAGTGGTATGCCGCCGATGGCCGCTGGGAATACCGCACCATCGTGAAGGACCGCCGCCTGACGGGCGGGTCGATCAACATTGCCGCCGGTCAGCCGGCCATGATTGAGGAGCAGGTCCGCGCCGGGCGGTACCGGCTGGAGGTCTTCGACCCGGCCACGGGCATCGCCTCATCGCTGCGTTTCTCTGCCGGCTGGTGGGTGTCGGCCAAGCTGGGCGATACGCCGGATGAAGTGCAGGTGAAGGTGCAGGAACCGCTGCACAAGCCGGGGCAGAAAGTGCGGGTCTTCGTGCGCCCGCCCTATGCCGGGACCGTGGCCATCGCGCTGGCCGACCGCGCTATTCGCCACACGCTGATCAGCGAGATCGGGACGGAGGGGGCCTTCGTCGAGCTGCCACTGCCCGAGGATATCACCGCCGGTGCCTATGTGCTGGCCACCTCCTTCGCGCCCGCCGATGCCGGCAACCGCACGCCGCCGCGCCGCGCCCTGGGCATGGGCTGGGTCGCGGTCGATCCCGCCGACCGGTCCCTGGCGGTCGCCATCGCCGAACAGCCGGCCGTGCATCCACGCGGGTCCGTGAAGCTGCCTGTGACCGTGACGGGGGCGGAGCCGGGATCGGCCATCCGTCTGCTGGTGACGGCGGTGGATGAAAGCGTGGCCCGTCTGCCGGAAACCCAGGCCGTCGACCCCGTCGGCTGGTTCCTGGGCAAGCGCCGGCTGGCCGTGGAACTGCGCGATGTCTATGGCCGTCTGGTCAATCCCGACAATACCGCCCCGTCCGCCCCTGCCTATGGTCCTGACAAGGATAAGGGCGGCGCCCGCATCACGACCGCGCCCCGCAGCGGGCCGGTGACGGCGCTGCATTCCGGCGTGGTGACGGTCGGCGCGGATGGTAAGGCGGAGGTCACTCTGGTCCTGCCCGACATGGCGGGCCGCCTGTCCCTGACCGCCATCGCCTGGTCCGATGCCAAGGTTGGCGTGGGTCGGGGGGCGCTAGATGTGCGCGACGATATCGCCACTGACATGACCTTGCCGGGCTTCCTGGCGCCGGGTGACCGGGCGCGCGTCGCGCTGAACCTGGAAAACCTGTCCGGCCCTGTGCGCGGCGCCTACAAGGTGTCGCTGTCGGCGGAAGGGCCGGTGAAGCTGGAAGGCGGCAAGGCGGAGACCAGCTTCCAGGCCCTGGCGCGGGGCCGCAAACTGTCCATTGACCGCACCCTGGTGGCGGGCGACCCCGGCTATGGCGTGCTGATCGTCAATGTCACGGGTCCGGACGGGTACAGCCTGACCCGCCGCTTCCCCATCAATATCCGCCCGGCCCACGCCGTCGCGGCCACGCAGGTGCGTGGCCAGATCGCGCCCGGTCAGACGGCGGCATTGTTGGTGCCAAAGCCGGACGGGGCTATTGCCGGCGCGTCCTGGAAACTGGCCATGGCCAGCAGCCATGACACGCTGGACGCGCTGACCCATCTGCTGCTGATCGATGCGCGGCCCTTTGGCTCGGCGGATCAGATCGCCTCGCGCCTGCTGCCGCTGCCCGGCGCCAATGACTGGCAGAAGGCGTTGGGCCTGCCGGCGGACGAGAAATTGAAGGCGAAAGCCGACGATCTGGTCGAACGGCTGATCGGGCGGCAGCGGGCCGACGGCGCCTTCTCGCTTTGGTCACATGAGGGCCCGGCCGATCCCTGGCTGACGGCCTTTGCGCTCGACGTGCTGACCCGTGCGCGGGAAGCTGGCTTTTCCGTACCGGAGGATGGCTATCGGCGTGGCATGGACTGGCTGGTCCGGTCCATCGGCAATAGCTGGGTGGAGGATGCCGAACTGCCGGCGCGGGCCTATGCGCTCTATGTCGCCGTTCGTGCCCGCGCCATCGATGCCACGCCGCTGCGCTTCTTCCAGGAGACATTCCAGGCCCGCGTGCCGACCCGTCTGGCGCGCGCCCAGATTGCCGCGGCCTTCGCCATCCTGGGCGATGGGCAGCGGGCGGGCGATATCCTGTCGCGCCTGGACGACCCGCTGCCCGGCGTGGCGGGCGTGCGCGATTTCGGCAGTCCCCTGCGCGACCGCGCGGCGACGCTGGCCCTGCTGATTGCCGCCAATGCCGATCCGGCCCGTATCCAGGCGGAAGAAAACGCGCTGGCCGGCATGCTGCGCGATCCGGCCCTGGTGGCCACGCAGGAACGCGCCTGGCTGCTGTTGGCGGCCCAGGCGCTGGCCACGCGCGGCCCGGCGCTGAACCTGACCATTGATGGACAGGCGATGCCGGGCACGAATGGCCCGCTGCTGCGCGCGCTTACCGAGGGCGCTTCGCTGTCCGTTGCCAACCGGGGCGATGCGCCGGTGCGCACCCTGACCACCATCGCCGGCATCCTGTCCACGCCCGACAAGGCGGAAGCGGCGGGTGGCCTGACCCTGGCGCGGCAGTTCAAGGATGGCAAGGGCCGACCTGCCAACCTGAAGAACATCCGCGCCGGCGATTTGCTGGTCGTGGTGCTGGAGGGCAAGGCCGAACAGCCGCTGACGGGTCCGCTGCTGCTGATCGACCCGCTGCCCGCCGGTCTGGTGGTGGAGAATGTGCGGCTGGCCGGCAGCGCGCAGCTGGGCGACCTGTCCTGGCTGGGCACTTTGTCGGAGGCGGCCCTGGTGGAGTTCCGCGACGACCGGTTCGTGGCGGCCCTGGACGGCATGCCGGACAGCGGCACTTTCCGTCTGGTCTATCTGGCGCGCGCCGTCACGCAGGGCAGTTTCACCCTGCCGTCGGCCCGGCTGGACGACCTGATCGATGGCAGCCGCTATGCCCGCACGGCGGCAGGCACCCTAACGGTGCTGCCGCCGGCCCCTGTGGCCGCCCCAGCGGCTGCCCCGGTGCCGGGCGCGGTGCCGCCCGCGCCCTGACGGGCCGATCCTGTTGCAAGGCGGGGCGGGCATGGCTTGTGGCCGTCCGCCCCGCATCCGCGTCTACGACCTTGGTAGATGCGGCGGAAATGCACAGCGGGTCATCCTTCCATAAACTTCATTTCGCACCTGCACTCGGCTAGGATCAGGCTGGTTTATCACCCTGTTCAGTTGCCAAGAAGGCCGTAACCATGGACATCACCAAGATCCCCGTCGGCAAGAACGCGCCCTGGGATATCAACGTCGTCATCGAGATCCCGCAGGGCGGCCAGCCCGTGAAGTACGAGCTGGACAAGGATAGCGGCGCGCTCTACGTCGACCGGTTCCTGCACACGGCGATGTTCTATCCGGCCAATTACGGCTTCGTCCCGCACACGCTGGCCCTGGATGGCGACCCGATCGATGTGATGGTGGTGGGCACGACCCCCGTGGTCCCCGGCGTTGTCCTGCGCTCGCGCCCCATCGGCGTGCTGATCATGGAAGATGATGCGGGCATGGACGAGAAGATCCTGGCCGTGCCGGTGGACAAGCTGCATCCGTTCTACAAGGACATCACCAGCTACCGTCAGCTGCCGCAGATCCTGGTCGAACAGATCGCTCACTTCTTCGAGCATTATAAGGACCTGGAACATGGCAAGTGGGTCCGCATCGTCCGCTGGGACGAGGCCGACGTCGCTGCCCGGCTGATCCAGGAAAGCATTGAGCGCGCTGCGGCCACTGCTTGAAGACAGGCGCTAAGCCGCCTTGGTGCCGAGAAAAAGCCGGGATCCGCTGGGGTCCCGGCTTTTTTATTTCAGCCCGAATTGTTTCCACCCGTTCCAGCAGGATACACCCACTTTGGCATAGTACTGATTAATGATCTCCAGCCGATGGATATTCCAGTGCCATTATGTTATCCCGAAGTCTGTCAATAGCGACTGTTTTTTCTGTATTGCGGGGTAATGATGGCCAATATTATTGGAGATAACGCCAACGATTCTCTGGTTGGTGGTGCTGAAGATGATAATATAAATGGTTCCAATGGTAACGATACTTTGTCCGGGATGGACGGAAACGACACGCTGATTGGTGGCGAGGGGACGGACGCCCTACTCGGTGGCGCCGGGAACGACAGTTTATATATCGGCTCAAACGATCTTCTGACCGGTGGCGCCGGTCGCGACTTGTTCATCCCCAATCTGGTTTTGAATTACTACGGCTATGGCGAGTCCCGAATCACGGACTTCACGCCGGGCGAGGACCGGATCGATCTGTCAGCCCTGGGCATTACCGATCTGGCGACGGCGCGGCTTTTCCTGTCCAGCGGCCTTGACGGCGGTTCCCGCTTCCTGTTCCGCGCCACCAACGGCGTCTATACCTTCACGATGAACAGTCCTGCGGACAAGCTGACGGAGGCGGATTTTGTCTTCGCCACGCCGCGCACCACAGGTACCTCCATCCTGGGCGGTTATGCCGGCGAGGATATTCTGGGCGGTGCGGGTAACGACACCATTGATGGTGGTGCGGGTGACGACCGGATTCTGGCTGGTGCTGGTCATGACCGTGTCATTGTCCGCGACGGTTATGACACTGTCACCGGTGGCGCCGGCAACGACACCTATGTTCTGCTGCCCAGCGCAAGTACCAACAGCAGTACCAGTCTGACCATTACCGATTTCACACTGGGCCAGGACCGTGTCGACCTGTCTGCCTTTGGCATCAGCAGCTGGGATACCCTGAAGGCACTGGTGCCGCCGGGTGTGGCCGGTACGGCTGATACCAATTTCACCTTTATGCGTAGCGGTGTGGTCACATTCCTGCTGAATGGGGTCAATTACTGGACCCTGTCGGAACGCGACTTCATCTTCGCGCCGGGCGATGCGCCTCGGGAGATTTTCGCCAATCAGAGCGGATACATATTCGGCGGTACCGGCAATGACCGGCTGCACGGGTCCTTTACCGGCTCCACCATTGTTGGAGATGCCGGCGACGATATCATCTATGCTGCCATCGGCGGCGTTACCCGCATGACGGGTGGTGCCGGTCGAGACATCTTTGCC
>CALRNG020000154.1:0-8081 GCA_943369495.1 Rhizobium sp. Q54 | reverse complement strand
CCCGGATTTCACGCTCCAAAGACTCGACCATGGCATCGGGCGACTCTCCGGCAGCTGCCAATAATTTACCATGCCCCGTTTCAGGTGGTTCTAGCGGCATCTTCGTGTTTCATCGCAGTGCGCAAATCATTGCCAACGGCATACCAATCACCCCTCAAGCCACGAGACTGATACGAGCGGGGACGCGCGGTGATCTTCAAACTGGTAGCCGCGTCCAAGCCCGAAATCAGACCACGAACGAAAGCGTTCACAGCACGCACGCTCCCAGCCGCTTTGACTAGCGTTCTAATGGACATACGCGACCTCCTGGCTTCTTTTCAATGAGGCCCCGGCGTCACAGCCGGGGATAGCGTTACCGAGACTGTGCCAGTAACTGTCGGTGACGCTTCCATCTGTTATATGGCATCGCCATCGTGGCTTCAATGAGGCCTCGGTGATCCATGAAAAAAAGCCGGCGCCCCTGCGGGCACCGGCTTTCCTTACGACCGTCCGTTCCTTGATCAGAGGACGCGGGCAATTTCTTCCATCTCGAAGGCTTCGATGATGTCGCCTTCGCGGATATCGTCGTAATTTTCGAAGGCCATACCGCATTCGAACCCTTCGCGCACTTCGCGGACTTCGTCCTTCATGCGCTTCAGGGTCTTCAGCGTACCCTCGTGGATCACGACATTGTCGCGCAGCAGGCGGACCTTGGCGCCGCGCTTCACGATACCTTCGCTCACGCGGCAGCCGGCAACCTTGCCGACCTTGGTGATGTTGAAGACCTGCAGGATCTGCGCGTTGCCCAGGAACTTCTCCCGCAGCGTCGGCGCCAGCATGCCGGTCAGCATCAGCTTCACATCATCAATGATATTATAGATGATGGAGTAGTAGCGGATTTCCACGCCGTCACGCTTGGCCATATCGCGAGCCTGCGGGTTGGCGCGGACATTGAAGCCCACGACCAGACCCTTGGACGCATTGGCGAGCGTGATGTCGCTTTCCGTGATGGCGCCCACGCCGGAGGTCAGCACGCGGACCTTCACTTCCGTATGCTCAGCCGTCAGCTTCTCCAGCGCACCGGAGATGGCTTCCACCGAACCCTGCACGTCGCCCTTGATGACGATGGGCAGTTCCTTGGCTTCGCCCGCCTGGATCTGCTTGAACATCTGTTCCAGCGAGCCACGACCGGACTTGGCGCTGTCGGCTTCGCGCTTCTTGCGGGCACGGTACTCAGTGATTTCGCGGGCGCGGCTTTCGCTCTCGACAACGACCATCTCTTCACCGGCCAGCGGCACGCCGCCCAGGCCCAACACCTCGACCGGCATGGCCGGCGGGGCATCGGTGACATTGACACCACGATCATTGACCAGCGCGCGGACACGGCCCCATTCGGAACCGGCCACCACGATATCGCCGACCTTCACGGTACCACGCTTGACCAGCACGGTGGCAACCGGACCACGGCCCTTGTCCAGCTTGGCCTCGACCACCACGCCATCGGCGGTGCGGTTCGGGTTAGCCTTCAGCTCCAGGATTTCGGCCTGCAGCAGGATGGCTTCTTCCAGCTTGTCCAGGTTGATGCCGGCCTTGGCCGACACTTCCACATCCAGGACGTCGCCGCCCATGCCTTCGACGACCAGTTCGTGCTGCAGCAGCTCCTGGCGGACACGGTCCGGCTTGGCCGACGGCAGATCGCACTTGTTGATGGCGACGATGATCGGTACGCCCGCCGCCTTGGCATGGCGGATGGCCTCAATCGTCTGCGGCATGACACCGTCATCGGCGGCCACGACCAGCACCACCACGTCAGTGACATTGGCACCACGGGCACGCATCTCGGTAAAGGCGGCGTGACCCGGCGTATCGATGAAGGTGATCTTCGACCCGGACTTCAGCTGTACCTGATAGGCGCCGATATGCTGCGTGATGCCACCGGCCTCGCGGCCCGCAACGTCGGTCTTGCGCAGCGCATCCAGCAGCGAGGTCTTGCCATGATCGACGTGACCCATGACGGTAACGACGGGCGGACGGGACATCAGGTCCTCGGCCACATCCTCGTTGCCCATCACGCCGATTTCCACGTCGCTTTCGGCAACGCGAACCGGACGGTGACCCAGCTCCTGCACGACCAGTTCGGCCGTATCGGCGTCGATGGTCTGGGTGATGGTGGCCATCACGCCCATGCGCATCAGCGACTTCACGACGTCGGCACCGCGTTCGGCCATACGGTTGGCAAGATCGCCGACCGTGATGACTTCCGGGATGATGACGTCACGGGTGACCTTCACGGCCTCCTGGCGACCGAACAGACGCAGACGCTCACGCTCACGGGCCCGCTTGGCAGCGGCCATGGAGCGACCGCGACGACCTTCATCGTCCGACAGCGCCTGGGAAATGGTCATCTTGCCGCCGCGACGCTTGTCGTCGACCTTGGCCTTGACCGGTGCAGCGGGCACCTTGGCCGGCGCCTTGCCGGGGCCACCGGCCACCTTGGCACGGCGGGGACCATCCTCGTCCTCGAAATCGCCGGGACGCGGGGTCACGCCCAAGGGCGGACGGGCGGCAGGCTGTTCCTGCGTAGTGCTGGCGGGACGATTGCCGGCCGGACGTGCCGAACGGTCATCATCGCCGGCCGACGGGGCTGCATGACGCGACCGGCTGGTCTCGGTGCGGCTGGCGGCCTCTGCCTTGCGGGCGTCTTCGGCATCCTTGCGGCGGCGTTCTGCCTCCGCGGCGGCGGCCTTCTCGGCCTCCTGGATGGCGCGCAGCTCTTCCAGCTCACGGCGGCGGACCGTGTCCTCGTCCATCGGCTCCGATGCACGGGCGGCAGCGTCCGCCTCGGCGCGGGCAATGGCCTCAGCACGGGCACGGGCGCTAGCCTCAGCCATGACCGCAGCCTCGGCCTCGGCGATGGCGCGGGCTTCGGCATCAGCCGCTTCCTGAACCGCGCGCTCCTCCGCCTCTTCCGCGGCGTTACGCAGAACACGCAGGCGTGTCTCGCGCTCGGCATCGCTCAACTGGCGCGGGCCATTGCCACGCGGCTGCGGGCCACGGCCACCGGCCGCCCCCTCCGCCGCACGGCGGGCGGCAGCGCCGCCATCGGCCACGCCGGGGACGGCGCCCTTCTCGAAGGTCCGCTTGCGCTTGACCTCGACCGCCACTTCTTTGCCACGCCCATGCGAGAAGCTTTGGCGCACGGTGCCGGACGCGCCTGCGCCGCCACCCGCCGCCGGCTGTGCCGGGGCCGCCGGCTTCTGCTTATTGGCCCCACCCAGTCCAAGCGTCGGGCGACCACCCAGGGTCAGCACCTTTTTGTCGCGGTTTTGGTCGTTGGTATCGCTCATCCCTAATCCGACAGTAAGCCGTTGAAACCTAATACGCCCGCCCAATGCCTCAGGCGGCCGTTCCGCCAAGCGCGGAAAGCCGTGCAACCTCGCGGCGGACCTGCTGTGCCAGCGGACCCGCCGCCATCACCGCATGAACCGCCTCATTCCGGCCCAGTGCCGCTCCCAGTTCCGACCGGTCAAAGACATCGACCAGCGGCACACCCAGCGCCTGCGCCAAGGCATGCAACTTCGTCCGACCATCATCGGACCCGTCACACGCCTCTAACCACAACCCTACACCCTTTTGGCCCGCACCGCCCGCCCGGCCTATGAAACCGGAACGCAATGCAGCCTGTACCTTCTCGAAACCCGCGATGGCACCCCCGCCCTTGCGGGCAAGACCGACCAGACCGAGAGCCCGGCGGCGGATCAGCCGACGCGTCAGCGCCAACAGATCCGGTACGGGCTTCACGCCTTGCCGGGCGGCCTTGGCGAAAATCCCCTTGGTCAGGGCCTTCTCAACCAAACCCACATCAGCCGTCAACCACAGCCCACGACCGGGCAGGGCTTCGTCCACATCGGGAACCACCTGATGCTCAGGCCCGACAACGAAGCGGATCATGCCCGCCTTGTCCTGGACCTTCCCGCTGACGATGCAGCGGCGCAGCGGACTTTTGCGGCCCGCCACGGCCTCGGGTTCATCGGCCTGGGCCTCGGCGTCGAGTTCCGGCGGATAGCCGGGCGTCGTATCAGTGCCGCTGCTCATGCCTTCGTGCTTCCCAATCACTCAAAATCCAAACGGACCGGAAGGCCTCAGCCTTCCGCCCCTTCCTCGTCGGCGAACCAATGCGCACGGGCGGCCATGATCACCTCATTGGCCTCGTCCAGCGTCATTGCATCCTTACCGATGATGTCCAGCAGCTCGTCACCAGCCAGATCGGCCAGATCGTCCAGCGTCTTCACACCCTTTTCACCCAGCTTCACCAGCATGGCGGGCGACAGCGCCTCGATCTTGGCGACGTCATCCTCCACACCCATCTCGCGGCGCTTGGTTTCCAGGATCTCGTTCTGCTGTTCCAGGAAGGTGGCGGCGCGGTTCTGCAGCTCGGCGGCGACGTCATCGTCGAACGCCTCGATGCGGGTCAGCTCATCCAGATCGACAAAGGCGATTTCCTCAACCGAGGTGAAGCCTTCATTGACCAGCAGGTGGGCGATCATGTCATCGACGTCCAGCGCCTCCATGAACAGGGCCGACCTAGACGAGAATTCCGTCTGACGACGCTCGCGCTCTTCAGCCTCGGTCATAATGTCGATGGTCCAGCCCGTCAGCTGCGACGCCAGACGGACATTCTGACCACGGCGGCCGATGGCCAGCGACAGCTGGTCGTCGGGCACCACCACCTCGATCTTGTTGCCTTCATCGTCCAGCACGACCTTGGCCACTTCGGCCGGGGCCAGCGCGTTGACGACGAAGGTGGCCGGATCGGGCTTCCAGGGGATGATGTCGATCTTCTCGCCCTGCAGCTCGCCCACCACGGCCTGCACGCGGCTGCCGCGCATACCGACGCAGGCACCCACCGGGTCGATGGAGCTGTCCTTGGAGATCACGGCGATCTTGGCCCGGGAACCCGGGTCACGGGCCACCGACTTGATCTCAATGATGCCGTCATAGATCTCCGGCACCTCGGCCTTGAACAGGCCGGCCATGAACATCGGATGGGTGCGCGACAGGAAGATCTGCGGCCCGCGCGGCTCCTTGCGTACATCATAGATGTAGGCGCGGACGCGGTCGCCGGTCTTGAAATGCTCGCGTGGCAGGCACTCGTCCCGGCGCAGCACGGCTTCGGCGCGGCCCATATCGACCGTGACA
This sequence comes from Rhizobium sp. Q54, assembly GCA_943369495.1. Taxonomy (GTDB): domain Bacteria; phylum Pseudomonadota; class Alphaproteobacteria; order Azospirillales; family Azospirillaceae; genus Niveispirillum. The sequence continues at coordinate 2,903 of CALRNG020000154.1, read as the reverse complement.
TTGCCATATTCGACGCGCTTGACCAGACCGTTCACGATCTCGCCCTTGCGGTCGATATATTCATTGTACTGACGCTCACGCTCGGCCTCGCGCACCTTCTGCACAATGACCTGCTTGGCGGTCTGGGCGGCGATGCGACCGAAATCGATGGGCGGCAGCGGATCGACGACGAAATCACCGATCTGTGCCTTGGGGCTCTTGCGGCGCGCCTTGTCCAGCGTGACCTGCACGGCCTCGTTCTCGACCTCTTCCACCACTTCCATATGGCGGGTGAGGTGAATATCGCCCGTCTTGCGATCGATGCGAGCGCGAATGTCATGCTCGTGACCATATTTGGAGCGGCCAGCCTTCTTGATGGCCTCCTCCATGGCTTCGAGCACATGCTCCTTGTCGATATTCTTCTCGCGCGCGACCGCGTCGGCTACTTGAAGCAGTTCCATCCTGGCGAACCCTGCCTTCTATCCTGGTCGTCAGACCGCCCCGGCGCCGGCATCGGCGTCGGAGGGGCCATCGGTGGTCACAATATCCTGGTCTTCCTGGTCCTTGCGGGCGAAGCGCCCCGGACCTTTCTTCTTGGACGCCTTTTCGGCCTTCGAACGCTTCACCGGCTTGGCCGTGTCGTCCACATCCATCTGTCCGCCTTCAGTGCCGGCGGCCAGTCCTTGTTCGGCTGCCGCCATGCTCAGCAGCTCGTCGGTCAGTTCCAGCCTAGCCTTGGCGATCTGGTCGTAGGGGATTTCCGCCACCTCCACCAGGCCGGGATCGATCTCCACCGGCTTGGCCTTGGCCGACACTTTCGCCCCCGGCTTGCGCTTGGGCGGCTGTGATGTCTTGGCGTCCAGTGCGATCAGCACATTCTCGCCCTCCACCCCATACAGGGTGCCGCGGAAGCGCTTGCGTCCGTCCAGGGGCAGATGGGTTTCGATCCGGGCCTCCAGACCCTTGAACCGCTCGAAATCCTTCAGGCGGGTCAGGGGGCGGTCGATGCCGGGGCTGGATACTTCCAGCGTGTAGGCCGAGGTGATCGGGTCTTCCACATCCAGCAGGGCGGAGACAGCGTGGCTGATATCGGCGCAATCATCGACCGTCATGGCCCCGCCATCGGCGCGGTCAGCCATGATCTGCAAGGTCGGCCGCTCGCCGCCGGAAATCTGCAGGCGCACGATGTCATATCCCATGGCCTCTATCGAGGGGGTGATGATGCCACCGATGCGTTCCAGCACGTCCATTCGCGTTCCAACTCCACCCGCTTTGCCAGCCAGATGCCGGATAAGCGGAGCCCAGATAAACAAAAAGGCGGGCCAAAGGCCCACCCGCAAAGCAGACCAGCCTGCCAACGAAGCTCGCTGGCCGGTCCGTATGGGATAAAGATGATGGGTATATAGACCCGAACGGCCCGCGTGAAAAGGGGAATCACCACAGGGCCTTGCATCCCTGCCTCCCAGGGTGGCTTCCACCACCCTGAAAGGCAGTCTTTACTTCATCAGAAGCTGGCGCGGGCCGTCAGCTTCACAATGTGGCTGGTGACATAGTCGGAACCACCGCCCTTGGCATCCACCCACAGGTAGCGGTAGCCGGGGGCCAGCGTCAGGCCGTCCCAGACCACCATGTTCAGGCCGGCCTCGGCGAACAGGGCGCCATGGGTGCCTTCCTTGACGATCAGCAGGCTGCTGTCATTTTTCAGGTCGGCGACACCGCCGCCCAGACCGACATAGGGCTGGTAGGTCCGGGTGACCTGGAAGTCGTAATAGGCGCCGGCCAGGGCCGTCCACATGGACAGGTCGCCATTGGGCTGGGTGACGGTCGCGGACTTGGTGCCGGTGATGTCCGCCAGACGACCAAAGCCGCCTTCCAGTTCGAAGCGGAAATCGTCCAGCCGGTAACCGGCAGCGATGGTGCTGGTATATTTCTTGTCGGCATTGCCCTTAGCGGTCCGCCAGGTCTTTGCATGGGTATAGTCGTTACCGACGAAGGCGCCGACGGAAGCGGACAGATAGGGGCCATCCTCAGCACGGGCGGCACCGGTGGCGGCGAGCAGCATGGCGGCAACCGCCATCAACAGTTTGGTCTTCACGATGGGTATTTCCTGTAATGTCTGATGTCTCGCCCCTGGCCGCAGAGATAAGCCCTCGTGCCGCACTGCGGAAGAGGCCGCGACGGCAGATGTGGGCCGCGATTTTGTGCAGTCTGCACGGGCGGGAGACACCGCAATGTCCATGAAACCGCCGATCGCAAATTATCTCTAATGCCGGGTAATTATCTGATGAACTCAGCGATCTCTGAGTACAAAGTAGATACAATTGTTACAATTGTTCGTGCGTGGCTTATGTTGGTTGCAATGCACTAAAGTAAACGCTCAAACCATTGCATTTCTACGTCGATATGGCATCGTCTTTACACGCCATACCGGAAGACATGTTGCGACGCGGCATGACAGAGGAGACCGCCATATGCTGACCAACACCCGTTCCGCCCTGCTGCTGGCCACTCTGGCGCTGCTGCCGGCCCCCGCTTTTGCCGCCTGCGCCATCAATGCCGCCCCGACCGTTCCCGATGGCGCCACCGCCGCACCGACGGAGATGAACCAGGCACAGGATGCCGTTAAGGCCTATATTGTGGAAACGCAGGAGTACCTGTCCTGCCTGGAGGCAGAGGCGAAGGGCAATTTCACGCCCGAAATCACCGCGCGCTACAACGAGGCCACCAGCCGCATGAGCAGTCTGGCCATGCAGCTGAACAGCCAGCTGCGCAGCTTCAAGAGCCGGGGCTGATCTGCGGCTTATCGAGTGTTATACCAAGGGGCATAGGATCTGACCCTTGGAGGCCGGCGACTGCCGGCCCGCAGGCACGTGCCTGCGCAAGCTAAGCTGCCGGAGGCAGCGCCCGGCGCTTGAGGGACAATA
>CALRNG020000153.1:0-8088 GCA_943369495.1 Rhizobium sp. Q54 | reverse complement strand
TGCGGACCATGAACTCCTTCAGAATGTCATTCTGAATGGTCCCGGACAGTTTGGCCGTGTCGACACCCTGTTCCTCCCCGGCCACGATATACATGGCCAGGATGGGCAGGACGGCGCCGTTCATGGTCATGGAGACGGACATCTTGTCGAGCGGGATGCCGTCGAACAGGATCTTCATATCCTCCACGCTGTCGATGGCCACGCCGGCCTTGCCGACATCGCCCACGACGCGGGGATGGTCGCTGTCATAACCGCGATGGGTGGCCAGATCGAAGGCCACGGACAGGCCCATCTGTCCGGCGGCCAGATTGGCGCGGTAGAACTTGTTGCTCTCCTGCGCCGTGGAGAAACCGGCATACTGGCGGATGGTCCAGGGCCGGACCGCATACATGGTGGCGCGCGGCCCGCGCAGGAAGGGCGCGAAGCCGGGCAGCGTGCCGGTGGTCTCCAGGCCTTCCAGGTCCTCGGCGGTATAGAGCGGCTTGACCACCAGCCCCTCCGCCGTGGTGCGGGTCAGGTCCTCCAGCCGTGCGTCGGCGCCGACATCCTTGACTGCAAGCGCTTCCCAATCGGCGAGGGACTTGGGCGGGAAGGTGGTCATTGAACGATCTCCGAGACATTTGCGGTAGGCTGGGCTGCGGGATGACTGGACAGGAGGCGGAGCGTACGCCACCAGGCCAATGCCATGACGGCCATCGTCAATACGGCACCTAGAAGTGGTATGACGACAGTGACCTGTAGCAGCGAGCCAACGAAGAGTGCCTTCACGCTGATCCCCATCGCTAAGAAAGTAGCGACGGTCAGCATGACCGAAAGGATTGGATAACCCGTCAGAAGAACCTTGGCGACCACGCTGACCGGGAAGATGCGCCGAAGGGTTGTCAGGAATAGCCGTGTCAGGACATAGGTCAGCAGCACCCGCCAGACCAAACCGACTGGTAAGATGAAGTGGATAATCAGCATCGGCAGGTCCGACCATGCGGGATTCCGGGAGGCGAGCCAAGCGGTACCCCAAAAGAAGCCAAGTCCCACAAGCGCTGTTATCGCCTGTTCGCACAGGACATAGGCGATGAGCACCAGAAGCAGCCTGTAGTCGCCGAAGTCCTGGAACCAGCGTCTGACGGGGTTGGGCCGGGCGACAGACGGGACGGATTTGGGAAGATCGGACATGTTGGCTTCCATAACATCGGCTACGGCTTGGTCGTACTGGTGAAAGTCAGCGGGGAGCAATGACGCCCAGTTCATGGGCATGCAGGGTCAGTTCGGTGATCAGGCCGCCCCGGCTTTTGTGCCGGGCGGCGGCCAGATCATCCAGGCGGCGCAGGACACGGCGGGGCAGCGTGATGTTCACCCGTTCGATCGTGTCATCGGCCACAACATCATCCAGATCGATGATGCCAACGGTCCAGCCGGCATAGTCCGGCAGGGCCGTTAGGGCCGACAGCGCAGACGGGGCGGGAATGGTTCCGCCGGCATCCAGCGTGGCGTCGATCCAGGCCGATGCCGCCACCCTGGCGGCGTCCAAGGCCTCGTCCAGCGTATCACCGGCGGAGAAGCAACCGGGCAGGTCGGGCACGACAACGCCGAAGGCGCTGTTGTCACTGCCGGGTTCGATGAGGATGGGGTAGCGCATCACACGAGACCTGCCTGTTTGCGGATTGCGCAAGAGAATACTTGTCTTCACGACCGTTGCCCATCGCAGCCAATGTTGCGATTGGTCTCCACGAGACACCTACTCCAACAGTCATCCCCGCGAAAGCGGGGACCCAGCGCAGAGCAGCGTCTGCCGCGATATGAGTCATACCGGCGCTGATCGCGCCTGATGCTGGGTCCCCGCTTTCGCGGGGATGACGGTTAGCGAGGGGGGACGCCCTCCTCACTCAAACTCGATGATCTTCTCATCCACGGCAAGGCTGGCGCCCTTGGCGGCGTGGACCTTCTTGACCGTACCATCGGCCTCGGCCCGCAGGATGTTTTCCATTTTCATGGCCTCCACTACCGCCAGTTCCTGGCCGGCCTTTACCGCCTCGCCTTCCTTGACCGATACCGACACCAGCAGACCCGGCATGGGGCTCAACAGGTATTTGGACATGTCGGGGGGCAGTTTCACCGGCATCAGGTTGGCAAGGTCAGCGGCGCGCGGTGTCAGTACATCCACCACGCAGGCGAAGCCGCCATGGGTGAGGATCAGGGACGTGCCCTTGATATCCACCTGCACCGTCATGGCGACACCGGCCACCGTGCCCTGCCACAGGCTTTGGCCGATTTCCCAGTCGCCCAGGACGGTGTGCGGGCCGCTGTCCAGGGTGACGGTGGCGGCACCGCCGGCAAACGACAGGTGGGTTTTGTGGTTCTGGCGGTCGGCTCTCGCCACCCAATCCTGGGCCACGTGAAAGGCGTGGCCCGCCACTTGGCCGGAGATCATGGCGTCGCGGCTGGCGCGGCGGTGGTGCAGAACGGTGGCGAGCGCCAGCAGACGGTCGCGCACGGCGGGGTCCGGCGTCAGGCCGTGGAAGCCGTCCGGGTATTCCTCCGCGATGAAGTTGGTGGTCAGGCGGCCATCGCGGAAGCGCTGCTTCTGCATCAGGGAGGTCAGGAAGGAGATGTTGTGGCCCACACCGCGGATCTGGAACCCGTCCAGCGCATCGGCCATGGCGTCGGTGGCCTGATCGCGCGTGGGGGCCCAGGTGATCAGCTTGGCGATCATGGGATCGTAATACATGCTGATCTCGCCACCCTCATACACGCCGGTATCGACGCGGACGATGGAGCCGTCTGGCCGGCTGCCCTCCGTGGGCGGGCGGTAGCGGGTGACGCGGCCCGTGGAGGGAAGGAAGCCACGGGTCGGCTCCTCCGCATAGACGCGCGCTTCCAGCGACCAGCCATTGATGCCGACATCGTCCTGACCGATGGGCAGCTTTTCACCGGCGGCCACGCGGATCATCAGTTCGACAAGGTCGAGGCCGGTGATCATTTCGGTCACCGGATGTTCGACCTGCAGCCTTGTGTTCATCTCCAGGAAATAGAAATTGCGGTCCTTGTCGACGATGAATTCGACCGTGCCGGCGCTGCGATACTGCACGGCCTTGGCCAGCGCCACCGACTGTTCCCCCATGGCCTTGCGGGTGGCCGCGTCTAGGAACGGGCTGGGCGCCTCTTCAATCACCTTCTGATGGCGGCGCTGGATGGAGCATTCACGCTCGTTCAGGTAGACGGCATTGCCATGGCTGTCGGCCAGAAGCTGGATTTCGATATGGCGCGGCTCGGTGATGTATTTCTCGATGAACACCCGGTCATCGGCGAAGCTGGACCGGGCCTCGTTAGTGGCGGAGCGGAAGCCGTCGCGGGCTTCGGCATCGTTCCAGGCGACCCGCATGCCCTTGCCGCCGCCGCCGGCGGACGCCTTGATCATGACGGGGTAGCCGATGTCGCGGGCGATCCGCACCGCTTCCTCATCATCCTTGATGACGCCGAGGTATCCGGGAACGGTGGAGACACCGGCGGCCTTGGCCAGCTTCTTGCTCTCGATCTTGTCGCCCATGGCGCCGATGGCATGCACATCGGGGCCGATGAAGGTGATGCCATTCTGCTTCAGCGCCTCGCAGAAGGGCGCCTTTTCCGACAGGAAGCCATAGCCGGGATGGACGGCCTCCGCCCCGGTCTGCTTGCACGCCGCGATGATCTTGTCGGCGATCAGGTAGGACTGGGCCGAGGGCGCGGGGCCGATATGGACGGCCTCGTCCGCCATCTCCACATGCAGGGCGCCGGCATCGGCGTCGGAATAGACGGCCACCGTCTTGATGCCCATGCGGCGGGCGGTCTTGATGACGCGGCAGGCGATTTCGCCACGGTTGGCGATGAGGATCTTCTTGAACATGGGGGCCTCTCGTGCGGGGCGCTGTCGTTCACTGTTTCATTTTCGTCATCCCGGCGGAAGCCGGGACCCAGAGTCGCAGGACCTCACCTTTCCGCAGCAAGGATCAAACCGGCGATAGCTCGGGCGCTTGGCCCCTGGGTCCCGGCTTACGCCGGGATGACGAACAAGGGGCGGCGTCGGGTCACAGCGGCAGATTATCGTGCTTCTTCCACGGGTTCTGCAGTTGCTTGTTCTTCAGCATCGACAAGGCCTTGCACAGGCGGCGGCGGGTATTGTGGGGCATGATGACATCGTCGATATAGCCGCGGCCCGCGGCCACGAAGGGATTGGCGAATTTCTGGCGATATTCCTCGGTCCGCGCCTCGATCTTGGCCTGATCACCGATATCGCCACGGAAAATGATCTCCACCGCGCCCTTCGGCCCCATCACCGCAATCTCGGCGGTGGGCCAAGCATAGTTGACATCGCCGCGCAGATGCTTGGACGCCATCACATCATAGGCACCGCCATAGGCCTTGCGGGTGATCAGGGTCACCTTCGGCACAGTGGCCTCGGCATAGGCGAACAGCAGCTTGGCGCCATGCTTGATGATGCCGTTATATTCTTGGCTCGTGCCGGGCAGGAAGCCGGGGACATCCACAAGCGTCACGATGGGGATGTTGAAGGCGTCGCAGAAGCGCACGAAACGGGCGGCCTTGATGGCGCTGTCAATATCCAGGCAGCCGGCCAGCACCATGGGCTGGTTGGCCACGAAACCGACGGTGGAGCCCTGCATACGGGCAAAGCCGGTGATGATGTTCTTGGCATATTCCGGCTGGATTTCGAAGAAATCGCCCTCGTCCACGATCTTCGAAATCAGTTCCTTCATGTCATAGGGCTTGTTGGGATTGGCCGGGACCAGGGTGTCCAGGCTCATCTCCGGTCGGTCGGCAACGTCGGGCGTGGGGCGTGAGGGCGGCTTTTCCCGGTTGGACAAGGGCAGGAAATCGACCAGACGGCGGGTTTCCAGCAGCGCCTGCACGTCATTTTCAAAGGCCAGATCGGCCACGCCGGACTTGGCCGTATGGGTCACGGCCCCGCCCAACTCCTCCGCCGTTACCACCTCATGCGTCACCGTCTTCACCACGTCGGGGCCGGTGACGAACATGTAGGAACTGTCCTTCACCATAAAGATGAAGTCGGTCATGGCGGGGCTGTACACGGCACCGCCGGCGCAGGGCCCCATGATCAGGCTGATCTGCGGCACGACGCCAGAGGCCAGGACATTGCGCTGGAACACTTCGGCATAGCCACCGAGGCTGGCCACACCTTCCTGAATGCGGGCACCGCCGCTGTCATTCAGGCCGATGACGGGGGCGCCGACCTTCATGGCCTGATCCATGATCTTGCAGATCTTTTCGGCATGCGCCTCCGACAGGGAGCCGCCGAAGACCGTGAAATCCTGGGAGAAGACGAAGACCAGACGGCCATTGATGGTGCCGTGGCCGGTGACGACGCCGTCGCCGGGGACCTTCTGATCCGCCATGCCGAAATCGGCACATCGATGTTCGACGAACATGTCCCATTCCTCGAACGAGCCTTCGTCCAGCAGGATTTCAATCCGTTCGCGCGCCGTCAGCTTGCCCTTGGAATGCTGGCCCGCGATGCGCTTCTCACCACCACCCAGCCGGGCGCCGGCCCGCATGTTTTCCAACCGTACCAGCACGTCCTGCATGGGAAATCCGCCCCGTCGAATGTTTCATGGGAGTTTGGGCGGAGTTTGCAAATTATGCCGCAGCGGGGGAAGGCGTGGATGGGTGTGGATTTGCGAAGGCCGCCAGTGTGAATTGCAAATTTTGCAAATTCGCAATTCGGTCAGATTGGGCGAAAAACAGGACCGCCACCCCTTTCATGACGAAAGGGGTGGCGGCAGCGGCGGACAGATACGCCGCTCTGGTCATCAGGGATTGATGTTGATGTACGGGTCCCAGCTGTAGGTGTTGGGGTCGTTGGCGATCTGCAGGTTGAAGTGATAGGTGACCTGCCCGCTGCCCAGGCAGTTGGCCTGCCACTGGGTCGACGAAACCTGTCGCGTCGACAGCACGCCGCCGCCAGACGTCTGCACGAAGCTGGTGAAGGAGACCGACATGAAATTGATCAGCGGCACCAGATTCCAGGTGATGGTATCGCCGACATTGACGGTGATCGTCAGTTCATTGGTGCCCTGGCCCGCAGCGCCCGGGCCCTGGTCGCTGATCATATAGACGGTGGCGCCAACACCGGGGCCGTTTTCCTGCGTCGTTTCGGTATCGAACACGCAGATCACATTCACATTCTGCTGAGTCATAACCCATGCTCCGATTTCAAGTTGTTGGTTCGGCGTTGGTCGATCCAGGAGAAGCGCCAACGGGCACCTCACGGGGTGCGGCTTGATCTATATCCACATGGGTAATATGACTATATACTCTTCATAGCGTATGATGTCTGAATACCTTCTATTTTGGGGTCGCGGTCGAGATGGGTCGCAGCATTCCACCGGCCAAGCGAATTTCTTTGCGCAGTACGCAACGGAGCGTATAGCCGCCTTCGGTGCGTGGGCCTATTCTTAACTCTCCCTGGGGGCGATTATTTGGTCACACATATTTCATAAACCGCTCAACGCGCGATTTTGTGACGTTCTTCAAAACAGTGGCGGCCCTGGGTACGATCCATCTAATAGTCATATGCCTCTTTTGGCTTTTAACTTGTGCCTGACAATGAAGGACCTCCCTTGAAAAGCACCAGCTTCAAGTTCGGCGATTGGCAGGTGGATGTGAAGATGTGCCGGATCCGCCATATCGCGGAAACCACCGAAGCACAGATCGAACCCCGCGCCATGGATGTTCTGTCCGCGCTCTGCCATCGGGCGGGAACGATATTGAGCGCGGATGACCTGCTGCATCTGTGTTGGGACGGCCTGGTGGTGGGGGAAAATCAGGTTCACAAGGCCATTGCCCAGCTGCGCCGCGCCCTGCGCGACAGTTCCACCGAACCGATCTATATCGAGAATATCCGCAAACGCGGCTATCGCACCCTGGCCCCCGTGACGTTTCCGCCTGGATACGGGGCCAGTGTGGTTGAGGAGACCTGGACAAGGGCTTCCCCCTATATCGGTCTGGACCCGTTTGATGCGGCCCATGCCGATGTGTTTTTCGGGCGGGAAACCGCCGTCACGCGGCTTTGTGCGGCTATGACGGGCCGGCTTGCGGCGGGTCGCCCGTTCGTGCTGGTCCTGGGGCCCAGCGGCAGTGGCAAGACCTCGCTGATCCAGGCGGGGCTGTTGCCGGCCCTGATCGCCGGAAGCGGCGGGTTCCGGGTGGCGGGCATTGCCAGCCTGGACCTGGGCGACGTTGCCAGCCTGCCGCTGCCAACGGCGCTGGGCTGTGCGCTGTTGGACCTGGAGCGTGATGGTGAACCGCTGTTTGCCGGCCACAGCGCGGAAAGCATCGGGACCGCCCTGACGGGGGAGGTTGAGAACCTGCCGCCCGGCGCCCAGCATGCCGACGAGCCGGGCCGCAACCCCGCGCGGTTCATCCTGTTCATCGACCGGATGGAGGGCCTGTTCAACACCCCCATGGTGGGCATTCTCCAGCGCTCGCAATTCCTGACCGCCCTAGACCGGCTGGCGAGGCTAGGGCCGTTTGCCGTGATCGGGGCCTGCCGTAACGATTTCTATCCCGACCTGGCGCGCGAGCCCCTGTTGATGACCGGCAAGGAAACGGGGGGCCATTTCGATCTGGAGCCGCCCACCCGCGCCGAGATTGCCCAGATGATCCGCCGGCCTGCGGAAATGTCGGGTCTCAGTTTCGGCATCGACCTCAACAGCAACGAACATCTGGATGATCTGCTGTGCGAGGGCGTGGCCAACAACACCGATGCTTTGCCGCTGCTGCAATATACGCTGCAACAGCTCTACCTGCAGCGCAGTCCGACGCGCGAACTGACGCTTGAGGCCTATCGCAAGCTGGGGGGCATTGACGGGGCCATCGGAAGGCGGGCGGAAGCCATCCTGGAAGGACTGCCGCCACAGGCACAGGCGGCGCTGCCGCGCATCTTCTCCCTGATCGTGGCGGCGAGCGGGGCCGACGGCAATGCGCGCAGTCTGCGCGCGCCTTGGTCCGTTCTGGCCACCGCCGAAGAACGCCAACTGGTCACCACCTTTGTGGATCAGCGGCTGTTTGTCAGCCTGTCCC
>CALRNG020000152.1:0-8111 GCA_943369495.1 Rhizobium sp. Q54 | reverse complement strand
GAAGCCGGCGAGCAGCAACACGGTCAGCAGATAGGGCAAAGCCTCGATCAACTGCACCGGCACCTCGCCGATGCCGGGCAGGGCCACGCCCTGCAACCGGGTCTGGAGCGCGTCGGCGAAGGCGAAGAGCAGGCAGGCGAACAGGGTGGGGACCGGCTTCCACTTGCCCAGGATGAGGGCGGCCAGCGCCAGGAAGCCCTTGCCCGCCGTCATGTTGCTCTGAAAGCCTGCGCCTTGGGCCGTGGAGAGGTAGGCGCCGGCGATGCCGCAGAGCAGGCCCGCAATCAGGACGGCCTGATAGCGCAGCCTGGTGACGGAGATGCCGGCGGTGTCCACGGCAGCGGGGTTCTCGCCCACGGCACGCAGACGCAGGCCGAAGCGGGTGCGGTACGCAATCCACCAGGTCAGGGGCACGATGGCCAGTGCCAGATAGACCAGGATGTTATGGCCGCTGATCAGCTCATAATAGAGCGGGCCCAGCAACGGAACGCCGTGCAAGGCGTCGGCCAGAGGCAGGGTGATTTCGCCAAAGCGGGCGTCGGCGGGCAGGTTGGGGGTGCGACCCCCCATCTCAAACCAGGCATTGCCCAGCACCGCCGTCAGGCCCAAAGCCACGATGTTCAGCGCCACGCCGGACACGACCTGATTGCCCTTATGCGTGATGCAGGCAAAACCATGCAGCAGGGCCAGGGTGACAGAGGCCAGGATGCCGGCACCCAGGCCCAACCAGGCAGACCCATGGATGGCGGCAGTGGCGGCGGCGGCGAAGGCCGCCACCAGCATCTTGCCCTCCAGCCCGATATCGACCACGCCGGCCCGTTCCGAATAGAAGCCGGCCAGCGCCGCCAGCAGCAAGGGCGTGGCGAGGCGGACCGTGCTGTCCAGCAGCGACAGGAGTGTCAGGAAAATGTCCATGGGAATCAGGCCCCCGCCGGCTTGGATGCCGCCACCGGGCGGCGGGAGAAGAGACGCACCAGGGCCGGACGGAACATGTGTTCCAAGGCACCGGCGAACAGGATGACCACGCCCTGGATCACCACCACCAGTTCGCGGCTGATGGTGGGGTAATCAAAGACCAGCTCGGTCCCGCCCTGATAGAGCGCGCCGAACAGCAGGGCGGCGGGGATGATGCCGGCCGGATGGTTGCGGCCCATCAGGGCCACGGCGATGCCGGTAAAGCCCAGACCCGCCGGGAAATTCAGCATCAACCGGTGCTGCACCCCGTGCAGCTCATTCACGCCCAGCAGGCCCGCCAGCGCACCCGACAGGGCCATGGTGACAACGATCACGCGCCTGGGATCGATGCCGGCATAAAGGGCCGCATTCTCATTGGCACCGGTGGCGCGCAAGGCAAAACCCCAGCGCGTGTGCCAGATGAAGCCCCAGACCGCCACACAGGCCAGCAGCGCCAGGAACAGCGAGAAATTCAGCGGCGAGGCGGCCATCTCAATCCCGATGCCGGCCAGCATATCGGCCATCATGGGCAGGAACAGGGAGGCGGTGAAGGCCTCGCTTTCCGGCGACATCTGCCCCGGTTTGATCAGCACATTGACCATCAGGTACACCATCAGCGAGGACGCGATGAAATTGAACATGATGGTCGTGATGACGATATGGCTGCCGCGATAGGCCTGCAGCCAGCCGGGGATCGCCGCCCACAGCGCGCCGAAGGCCGCACCGCCCAGTACCGACAGCGGCAAGGCTGCCCACCAGGGCCAGCCGGGCAAGGCCAGCAGCACAAGACCCACACCCAGGCCGCCAATATAGGCCTGCCCCTCGCCGCCGATATTGAACAGCCCGCCATGAAAGGCGATGGCGACGGCGAGTGCGGTGAAAATCAGGCTGGTGGCGTAATAAAGCGTATAGCCAAGCCCCTCACCCGTGCCGACGGCCCCGCGCAGCATGCTGCCCAAGGCACCCACCGGGTCCTCCCCGATGGCGAAGATGACCAGGGCGGAGACCAGCAGCGCCAGGGTGACATTCACCAGGGGCAGCAGCAGGCCGGTCGCCCACCAGGGAAGATTGTCGGAACCGCCCGCACTCATGCCGAAACCCCTTCAGCAACAGCCTGTGTGGCGGGAGCGTCTTTGATGCCCGCCATCATCGTGCCAATCCGGCTTTCCGTCGCGTCAGCCGCCGACAATTCACCCACGATCTCCCCATCGCACATCACCAGGATGCGGTCGGACAGAGCCAGGATCTCATCCAGCTCCGCCGAGACCAGCAGGATGGCCTTACCCCGGTCGCGAAGTGACACAAGCTGGCGGTGGATGAAGGCGATGGCGCCGATATCCACGCCACGCGTCGGCTGCCCCACCAGCAGGATGTCCGGTTCGCGGTCCATCTCGCGGGCCATCACCAGCTTCTGCTGGTTGCCGCCGGAGAAAAGGGAAGTGCGCAGATGGGGATTGCCGGGACGCACATCAAACTGTTCCATCAGCGAAACGGTCTTGGCAACCACCCGTTTCCAGTCCAGCCGCCAGCCCTTGGACAGGCCCTTATCCTGGTGATAGCCCAGGATGGCGCTTTCATGGGCCGGGAATTCCTTGATCACGGCCAGTTTCAGCCGGTCTTCAGGCACATGGGCCAGGCCCCGGCGCCGCGCGTCGGCGGCGTCATATTTCGTGGCCGGGCCGATTTCATCGCCCTTCAGCGTGACCGTTCCGCTATCGAAACGGCACATGCCGGACAGGACCTCCAGCAATTCCGACTGGCCATTGCCGGCCACCCCGGCGATGCCCACAATCTCGCCGGCCCGTACGCTCAGGCAGGCATCCTTCAAGGTGGTGACACCGCGCGCGTCGATCACGTTCACATGCTGCGCCGACAGCAGCACGGGGCCGGGCGAGGCCGGCGCCTTGTCCACCGACAGCGAGGTCTTGCGCCCCACCATGGCGTCGGCCAGGGCCTGACGGTCGGTGTCGGCGGTGATGAATTCGGCCACGACCTGACCCCGGCGCAGCACCGACACACGGTCGGTGATGGCCATGATTTCCTTCAGCTTATGCGTGATCAACAGGACGGTGCGCCCCTGCTGGCGCAGGCGCTCCAGGATGCGGAATAGCTGCTCCACCTCCGGCGGGGACAGAACCGCAGTCGGTTCGTCCAGGATCAGCACTTCGGCCCCGCGATAGAGCGCCTTCAGGATTTCCACGCGCTGCTGCACGCCGACGGGCAGGTCGCAGACCAGCGCGTCCAGCGGTACTTCCAGCCCGAACTGTTTCTCCAGGGCCTGCACCTCTGCCCGCGCCCGGGCCATGGCGGGTCCCAGGACCGGCCCGCCCTCATGCCCCAGCAGCAGATTTTCCAGGACCGTGAAGGTCTCCACCAGCATGAAATGCTGATGCACCATGCCGATGCCCAGCCGGATCGCGTCCTGGGGCGTGCGGATATTGACCTGTTTGCCATGCACCAGGATGTCACCCGCATCAGCCTCATAGAAGCCGTAGAGGATGCTCATCAAGGTGGACTTGCCGGCGCCGTTTTCCCCCACCAGCCCATGGATGCTGGAAGGGGCAAAACGGAGCGTCACGTCGCGGTTGGCATGGACGGGGCCGAATCGCTTGTCGATGCCGACAAGTTCGACCGCCCAGGCGGGGGAAGCGGAGGGGGGGGCGGCCGACATGGGTCCTGCTCAGGCGCAAAAATCAGTCAGGGGACGATCAGTACTTGCAGCCCTTGGCGTCGTCATAATTGGCGACGGTGCGGGCGCCGGACTTGATGTCGGCGGTGGCCTTGTCCACGGCGGCCTTCATGGCCGGTGTGATCAGCGCCTTGTTATTATCGTCGAAAGCCCAGCCCACGCCATCCTCCTTCAGGCCCAGACGGCGATGACCCGCCTTCCAGGTGCCGTCCTGCGCGGTCTTGAACGCCTCATAGGCGGCGATGTCCACGCGCTTGACCATGGAGGTCAGCACCTTGCCGGGGAACAGGTGGTTCTGGTTGCTGTCGACACCGATGGACAGCTTGCCGGCATCACTTGCTGCCTGCAGAACACCCATGCCGGTCTGGCCGGCGGCGGCGAAGATCACGTCCGCACCCCGGTCAAACTGGCTTTTGGCCAGCTCGGACCCGCGCGTGGGATCGGCCCAGGCGGCGGGCGTGGAGCCGGCCATGTTGGCAACGACATTGGCCTTGGGATTGGTGGCCTTCACGCCTTGTTCATAGCCGCAGGCAAAGCGGCGGATCAGCGGGATATCCATGCCGCCGATAAAGCCCACCGTCCCCGTCTTGGACGCCATGGCCGCCAGAACGCCGACCAGATAGGAGCCTTCATGTTCGGCAAACTCGATCGACTGCACATTGGGCAGGTCGACCTTGCCGTCGATCAGAGTGAAGCGGACATTCGGAAACTCCTTGGCCACCTTTTCCACCGACGGCGCCATGGAGAAACCGACGGAGACGATGATATCGGCATTGCGGCTGGCCAGACGGCGCAGGAACTGTTCGCGCTGCGCCTCGTTCGTGACCTCGAACCAGCGGAAATTGGTGCCCGTATCCTTCTTGAACCGTTCGGCGCCGTTATTGGCCCCCTCATTGAACGACTTGTCGAACCGACCGCCCATGTCGAAGACGATGGCCGGTTCGAACCCGAAGGCGGGCGCGACCGTGGCGGCAGTGGACATGAAAAGGGCAAGGGCCGCACAGGCGGCACGACGGGTAAACTTCATCGGCTCCGTTCCGAACAGGGGAACCCCAGGCGACGGTCCCGAAACGGGCGCCACCGGGAAAGGGTCCCAGCAATCATACCAGCCTGTGAAGCTAGCCAGTTCGCAGGCGCACGGCAAGGTGACAAAGCCCGCCTGGACCTTCGGCGATGCGGAATCTGTCGCCTGTGTCACATCGCCGCCGTTCAGGTCTGGCCGGAGCCTGTCAAATAACTGTAGCTTCGGGGGCGTATGTAATACGCATCGTCCGTGATCGTGACCGATCCAGGACGATTTCGTGTTCCCTCAGGCGCCGGGTCGGCCGTCGCCGACCTCCAATTCGCCAAGGGTCAAGCCCTTGCCGAATTGGCAGAGTATAGTGAAGACCTTTTTGCGCGGAGTGAGCAGCCCATGTCCGAGAACCGTTTCCTGACCCATGAAGAGTTCGAAGCCATCCAGGACACGGGCGCTTCGCCAGAAACGGAACCGACCTTTGGCGACGTGGTGCAGGCACGGCTGGGCCGGCGCGACATCCTGCGCGGCATGCTGGGCACCAGCGCCATCGCCGCCTTTGCGCCGGTGGTGCCGGTCGCGCTGATGGCGGACGAGGCCAAGGCGCAGGCGGCGGGGTCTGCGAGCAGCCAAGCCGGATTCGGGTTCAGTTTCGAAGAGCTGACGCGCGGTATTGATGCCAAGCATCATGTGGCGCCGGGTTATGACGCGGATATCCTGATCCGCTGGGGCGACCCGTTGTTCGCCGACAGTCCGGATTTCGACCCGTACAAGCAGACTGCCGACAGCCAGTTGAAGCAGTTTGGCTATAATTGCGATTACACGGCCTATCTCCCGCTGCCGCAGGGGTCCAACAGCGCCGATCACGGCCTGCTCTGGGTCAACCATGAATATACCCAGGCCGAGATGATGTTCCCCGGTCTGGCCCCGGAGGGCCAGGATCGCTATCCGCCCGAAGCCGTCACCAAGGAAATCGTGGAGACCGAGATGGCGGCCCATTCGGGCAGCATTGTCGAGGTCAAGCGCGGCAAAGATGGCAAGTGGGCCTATGTGAAGGGCGGCAAGTTCAACCGTCGTATCAATGCGCTCAACACCAAGATGGTGTTCACAGGGCCGGCGGCGGGCCATGCCCGCATGAAGACCAAGGATCATCCGGATGGTCGCAGCGTCATCGGCATGGTGAATAATTGCGCGGGCGGCATCACCCCCTGGGGCACGGTCCTGTCGGGCGAGGAGAATATCGACGGTTACTTCATGGGGACCATCGATCAGACCCACCCCGAACAGCGCAATTATGACCGCATGACGGTGCCGTCGCCCTGGTACCAGTGGGGACGGTTCCAGGACCGGTTCCATATCAACAAGGAACCTTATGGTGCGAATCACTATGGCTGGATCGTGGAGATCGACCCCTATGACCCGACCAGCACGCCGCGCAAGCTGACGGCGCTGGGCCGGTTCAAGCATGAGGGGGCCGGCGTCACCGTGAACAAGGATGGAAGGGTCGTCGTCTATATGGGCGATGATCAGCGGTTCGAGCATGTGTACCGGTTCGTGTCCAAGGGCAAGTTCAACCCGGCCGACCGCAAGGCCAATATGAAGCTGCTGGACGAGGGCACCCTGTCGGTAGCGCGGTTTGATGCCGATGGCACCGTCACCTGGCTGCCGCTGGTACAGGGGCAGGGGCCGCTGACGCCCGCCAATGGCTTCAAGGATCAGGGCGATGTGGTCATTGCGGCCCGCATCGCGGCCACGCTGGTGGGGGCCACCCGCATGGACCGGCCCGAGGATGTGGAGGTCAATCCCAAGACGGGTCTGGTCTATGTCATGCTGACCAATAATGACGACCGCTTGCCTGACAATCCCATCTACCCGGCCCAGGCCCGGCCCAATGCCGCCAACCCGCGCGCGGCCAACAGCTGGGGCCATATCATCGAGATGCACCCGCCCGGCGGCGACCATGCGGCGACCAGCTTCAAGTGGGAGATCCTGGTCAAGGCCGGCAATCCGGCGGACCCGAAGACGGGGGCCAGCTTCAACAAGGCCACCACGGAAAATGGCTGGTTCGCCTGCCCCGATAATTGCGCCTTCGACAGCATGGGACGGCTATGGGTGGGCACCGACCAGGGGTCCAAGTGGCAATGGACATCCGGGTCGTCGGACGGTATCTGGGCCATGGAAACGCAAGGCCCGCTGCGCGGCACCGCCCGCCTGTTCTTCCGCACGCCCGTGGGCGCGGAACTGACGGGACCCAGCTTCACGCCCGATGATCAGACGCTGTTCGTGTCGGTGCAGCATCCGGGATCGGACGCCGTGGACCGGGTCACCAAGTCCGGCAACCGCAACGGCACCTTCGCCGATCCGGGCACCCGCTGGCCGGATTTCAAGGACACTATGCCGGCCCGCCCCTCGGTGGTGGTGATCACCAAGAAGGGTGGCGGGGTGATCGGGGTCTGACGATCTCGGCACATTTCGGGTTCCCTCAGGCGCCGGGTGGCGGCATCCGCCGCCTTGGCTTACGGCGCATGAGCGCCAGGCTGGCGGTCGTCAGCCTGCGATCTGCCACAGGTCAAGCCCTCGGCACATTGTATTGTAACTGTATCGAAACCTATCGGGTACTTGCCAATCCGCCCCGACCTCTGTCACAAGCAGGGGTGACGAAACCGGCATGCCGGCCCGTCTTTCTTTGCATTCACGTTCCCCGCACGGCCTGCCCTGATGGCGGCCTGGGCGGGGCGTTTTTCGTGGGTTGTCCTTGATGAAATCCGTGCTGCCCTCCACGCTCGCCCTGTCCCGCCGTCAGCTTCTGCGTGGGGCCGGTTCGCTGGCGGTGGCGGCACTGGCCATTCCCGTGGCGCCGCGCCTGGCCTTTGGCGCGGTCAATTTCATTGATTACCCGTTCCAGCTGGGGGTGGCGTCGGGGGAGCCCTGGCCCGATGGGTTCGTGATCTGGACGCGGCTGGCGCCCCGGCCGCTGGAACCCGGTTACGGCATGTCCAGCGACATCATCCCCGTGGATTGGGAGGTGGCGGAGGACCGGCTATTCCGCAAGGTGGCGACCAAGGGCACGGGCCTCGCCCATCCCGAACTGGGCCATGCGGTGCATGTAGAGGTTTCCGGGCTGCAACCGGGCCGTCCCTATTGGTACCGGTTCCGCTGTGGCGACCATCGGTCCATGCAGGGCCGCGCCGTGACCGCGCCCGCCGCCGGTGCCCCGCTGGCCAAGCTGCGCTTTGCCGTTGCCGGCTGCCAGAACTACGACCAGGGCCTGTTCACGGCCTTTGACCATCTGGCCCGCGAAGAGGTGGATTTCGTCTATCATTATGGCGACTACATCTATGAAGGGCAGTCGCGGCCCTTCTATTACAGCCGCCATCTGGAAGATGTGGTGCCCAGCCCGCGCCGTGCCGACCTGCCGGACCCGGTCTCGCTGGACGAATATCGCCGGCGCTA
>CALRNG020000151.1:0-8141 GCA_943369495.1 Rhizobium sp. Q54 | reverse complement strand
TCCGACCCTGCCGTTTGCGTTCTATGAGGAGCCGCTGGAAAGCTTCCGCGTGAAGGAAAGCACCCATTCGGGTTACCTGATGGCGGATATCGGCGATCCGGGCGAGGGCTATCACATCAATGTCGGCGCCCGCCTGATCCACACCAACCTCACCGTCTATCAGAACCGCGCCACCGATCCGGACCCGGTCTATCTGGGTACCGATAGCTGGAACGGGGTTCTGCGGGACAGCGAGACCATCGCCAATGAGCGGTCCTACACCGACATCCTGCCCAGCCTGAACATGGTCTTCGACCTGGATGAGGGCCAGAAGGTGCGCTTCGCCGCCTCGCGCGTCGTGGCCCGCCAGAACCTGTTCGATCTGGGCCGTGGCTTCCGCGTCGACTTTACCCGTAACCCGACCACCAACCTGTTCCAGGCCACCAACGGTTCCGCCGGCAACCCCGATCTGGACCCGTTCCGCGCCTCGCAGTTTGACGTTGGCTACGAGTATTATTTCGGCAGCCAGGGTCTGGTGTCGGCGGTCGGCTTCTGGAAGGAAGTGGACAGCTTCATCGGCACCGAGACGCGCCCCGAATTCGTCATGGACCAGGCCGGCGGTCGTCAGACCCCGATCCAGCGTCCGGTCAATGGCGAGGGTGGCCGGATCAAGGGCTTCGAACTGGGTGCCCAGTACGCGTTTGATTTCGGCGTCGGCTTCAACGTGAACTATACGTTCTCGGACAGCAAGTCGCCGATCTTCAACGATTTCGACACGGGCCTGCCCATTCCCGGTGTTGCCAAGCACGCCTTCAACGGTCAGGTCTATTACGAGTATGAGGGGCTGGAGGCGCGCGTCTCCTATACCTGGCGCAACAAGTCGTTCGCAGGCAATTTCGGCTTTGGCGACGGTGCGGTCAACCGCACGCTTGGTATCTGGAACCGCGCCTATGGCCAGCTGGACGCGCAGATCGGCTATCAGCTGACCGAGCAGATCGGCCTGACGCTGGAAGCGATCAACCTGACCAAGGAAGATCAAAGCCAGTATCTGCAGTTCGATAACCTGCCCTTCACCTATGGCTCCGGTTCGCAGCGCATCATGGCGGGCGTCCGGTTCAAGCTGGGTGGTGGCGAGTAAGCGTAGGTCGTGTGAGTATTGCCCCTCGCCTGTCACACGGGCGAGGGGCGTTTGACCATTTATCCAAGAACAAGGCGCCGATAACAGGCGTCATCTGGGGAAGGAAACCGGTCATGGCGGGCAATCTTCCGGGCAGCATCCTGATTGTCGGGGGTGGCACCGCCGGCTGGATGGCCGCCGCCGCCTTAGCCCGGGCCGTGGGGCGGCATACGCGCATCCAACTGGTGGAAAGCAGCGCCATCGGCACCGTCGGGGTGGGCGAGGCAACGATCCCCGCCATTCGCGGCTTCAACCATATGCTGGGCCTGGATGAGGCGGATTTCCTGCGCCATACCAAGGGCACCTATAAGCTGGGCATCGAGTTCCGCGACTGGACCCGGCTGGACCATTCCTATTTCCATCCGTTCGGGGTGCATGGCGCCAGTCTGGACGCCAATTACACGCACCAATACTGGCTGCGTCTGAACGCCCTGGGCGAGGGCGGGCGGCTGGAGGATTACTCGCTCTGTACCATCATGGCGGAGCAGGGGCGCTATATGGCGCCCGTCACCGATCCGCGCAACATCATGTCGGTGGTCGGTTCCGCCTATCATTTCGATGCCAGCCTTTATGCCGACTATCTGCGCCGCTATGCCGAACGCCTGGGCGTTGTCCGGCTGGACCGCAAGGTGGTGGATGTGGCCCTGCGCGGCGAGGATGGGTTTGTCGAGGCCGTGATCTGTGACGGGGGGGAGCGGCTGGCGGCGGATTTCTTCATCGACTGCACCGGCTTCACGGGCCTGCTGATCGAAAAGGCGCTGAAGGCGGGGTATGAGGATTGGACGCACTGGCTGCCCTGTGACCGGGCCTGGGCCGTGCCCTCATCGGGCGATGGCCGCATCACGCCGTTTACCCGCTCTACCGCGCGGGAGGCCGGCTGGCAATGGCGCATCCCGCTGCGCCACCGGGTCGGCAATGGCCATGTCTTCAGCAGCGCCCATATCGCTGAGGAACGGGCGCGGGACGTGCTGCTGGCCAATCTGGACGGGCAGGCGCTGGCCGAGCCGAAGCTGCTGCGCTTCGTCACGGGGCGGCGCAAACAGGCCTGGGTGAAGAATTGCGTCTCGCTGGGCCTGGCGTCGGGTTTCCTGGAACCGCTGGAAAGCACGTCGATCCATCTGATCCAGACGGGTATCACCAAGCTGCTGGATTTCTTCCCCGGACGGCAGATCGACGGGGCGGAGGTGCGGGAATATAATGCCCTGGCGCAGGGGGAGTTCGAGGCGGTGCGCGACTTCCTGATCCTGCATTATCATGTGACGGAACGGTCGGACAGTGCCTTTTGGAACCATTGCCGGACCATGGATATTCCCGACAGTCTGAAAAGCCGGATCGAGCTGTTCCGCCGGCGCGGGCGGGTATCGACGCGGGCCCGCGCCCTGTTCACTGATACAAGCTGGATCGCGGTGATGATCGGGCAGGGGATCATGCCGGAAACCTATGACCCGCTGGTCGATCTGCACCCGCTGCCGGCGGTGCGGGAGCGGATGGGGACCATGCGGGCGCGCATCCGGCAGGCGGCGGACGCGATGCCGACGCATGAGGCGTTCCTGGGCAAGCAGGCGGCGGCATAGGGTCTCTCGACCCCTCAAGCCCTTCGATCGCCAGCGCTCAAATCCGTGGGCTCGCGGCTATGCCGCGTGGGCGGCACGGCGCCGGTTGACGACGAATGCCAAGGGGCTATCATTTCGACCCCCGGTGTCATACCCGCTCGGTATCCTTCCGAAAGACATAGGATATTTCATGACAGAACAGCTGGGGCCGCAGCCGCTTCAGCCATAGCATCCTGCCCACCGGATACGTTCTTTCCAGGCGCAGGCCGTACAGTGCCGCCAGGCGGCTAGTATCGGCAATGGTGAAGGAGTGCAGGTGATTGCCATCCCATTGCCGTTTCTCAAACCAATCCCTGCTGGATGTTATCGGCATGTTGCCGAGAAGCAACGATAGCCGGCATTTCAGCGCTGCGATATTGGGAAGGTTGATGAGGGCGAGGCCGTTCGGCCGGCAGATACGCGCGATTTCAGCCATCGCATGAAACGGATCATAGAGATGCTCCACAACCATCATGGCCACGACGATGTCGAATTGGGAATCCTGGAAGGGGAACGGGTCGTCCAGGTTCCCCCGATAGGTCCTGACATTGTCCGGCAGTGAATTGCCGGTCGCACAATCGACGATGTCGATGACGTGATATTCCCGGCAGGACGCCGACAGCAAGTGAAGCAGGGACGGTCCGCCGAAACCCAACTCGCAGACGGTGCGGCCCGGCAATGCGCGCATCGTTTCAAGGACAGGGAAATAGCGGTCCCGTGGCGTCAGGTTCATCTGTGGTGGCGAAGCGCAGGGGTTTTGCTTGTGCACCTGTTCATAGAACCGCTCGGCCGCGCTTTGCATCGATATCTCCGTTGGAATTTTCAGAGACAGGGAGAGGGGACTACAGCCAGCCCCGCCGCTTGAAATACAGGAACGGCACGATCACCGAGATGATCATCAGGGCGATGGCCATCGGATAACCAAAGGGCCAGTCCAGTTCCGGCATGAAGTGGAAGTTCATGCCATAGATGCTGGCCACCAGGGTCGGCGGCAGGAACACGACGGCGGCGATCGAGAAGATCTTCACGATGTTATTCTGTTCGATCCCCACCACGCCCAGCAGCGCATCCAGCTGGAACGCGATGTTGGAGGAGAGGAAGGCGGTGTAGTCGGCCAGCGATTGCGCATCCTGGCTGAGTGTCTTCAGCCGGGCGCGCAGCCCCTTGTCATTGATCAGTTCGCGCACCGTGCCGGTGAAGGCGATGATACGGATGAGGGTGACAAGGCTTTCGCGTGCCTTGGCTGTCAGATCATGGGCCCGCGCGATGCGCTTCAGCAGCAGATGCTGCTGATCGGAGTTCAGATGGCCCTGATGCCCCTCGATCAGCAGTTCGCGGGCCACCGCCGTCACGTCACGGCCCGCCCCTTCCAGCACATCGGCGATCCGGTCCAGGATGGCGTCCAGCAGCGTGGTGAAGGTGGAGACGCCATTCTCCAGCTTCACGCTCTGCTTTGTCACCTGATTGTGAAAGCCGTAGAAGGGCTTGGGATCGTCAAAGCGCAGTGTGATCAGTGTGTCGCCGGTCAGGACGAAGGTGATGTCCATGGTCTCCGGCACCGGCGCATCGGCACGGCACAGCACGGTGGCCGTCATGAAGGCGACGCCCGCCTCGCGATAGACGCGGCTCGACAGCTCGATCTCCCGCATCTCTTCGCGCGTGGGAAGCTCGATGCCGAAGGTCTGTTCCACCAGCTGGCGTTCGCCGGCACCAGGGGCATTCAGGTCGATCCAGCAGGCCTGTCGCAAGGCTTCCACTGACGGCACGCCGTCCAGCGGTTCATTGCGACCTTCAAACATGCGGTAGGCGCGTATCATCGGCCCTCTCCCCCGCGTCATAATACCAGCGGCTTGAAATGCCGACAGATCGGCACTTCAAGCTTCGGCGGCATGGGCCGCCGCCGCGCCAGTCGGCGCGGATACTAACGGTCAAAATTCTTGACCGTTAGTATCCGCTGCTGACCTCAACGGCTTTACCGTTTCCGGCGGTCGCGGGGAAGGGCGTTTTCGTCGCGGGAGGCAGAAACGCGGACTGGCGCGACGGCGCGGTTCCGGGTACATGCTGTGCCCCATGAATCCGCTGCTGAAACTCGCCCTCGAAGCGGGGCCGCTCGCCCTGTTCTTCGTCATCAACACCCGTTACGGCCTGATGGCCGGCACGGGCGTGTTCATGGTCGCTACCACGGTGGCGCTGACCGTCAACTGGCTGCTGGAACGCCGCCTGCCGGTGATGCCGCTGGTGGGCTGCTTCTTCGTGCTGGTGTTTGGCGGGCTGACGCTGTGGCTGAATGATGAGCTGTTCATCAAGATCAAGCCGACCATCGTGAATGTGCTGCTGTCGGCCACGCTGTTCATCGGCATGGCGGCCAAGCGCAATTTGCTGAAGGTGGTGCTGGGCGCGGCCCTGGACCTGACAGAGGAGGGCTGGCGCATCCTCACGGTACGCTGGGCCTGGTTTTTCTTGGTTCTGGCCGTGCTGAATGAATTGGTTTGGCGCAATTTCGGCACGGAGATGTGGGTCAATTTCAAGGTGTTCGGCATCATGCCGCTGTCGCTCATCTTCTCCATGGCCCAGATCCCCGTGATCATGAAGCATCAGCGGGCCGAGAATGAGGGCGGACAGCAGGATGGCAAGGCCGGTTGACCGGCACAAATGCGACCGGACGGGGATTCTGGGCCGTTCGCGCGCCGCTGCGGGGCACGGAACGGCCTTGGCAAAGAATTTCAGCGCTTGAAGATCGATGTACGGCCCCGGACTTGCAGAATCTTGCTGGAGCCGGTGGCTTGCCCATTCCGGGATACGAGGCTGATGGGCGGCTGCTTCAATTCCTTCTGGAAGAAGATCAGGCTGTCATGGAAGCTGATGGAGCCGAGTTCGCGCGCCATCTGATGCAGGGGGAAGCCGGCATCATCCTCCGTGTACCAGCTATGCATGCGGTCGATGAGGTCCTTGGCGAACTCGATGAAGCTGCCGGGCGCCCGATAACCGCCCATGAAGCCCGGCCAGTAGCTGCTGTGTACATCCTCGACAATGTACAGGCCCCCATTCTTGAGATGGGGCCACAGGGTCTGAAAGCTGATGATCTGGTGGTCGCACATATGGCTGCCATCATCGACGATAATGTCGAACGGGCCGCCTTCCTGGGCTGTTTCAAGCAGGAAGGGGACGTTCGACTGATCACCGATACGGATATTCGTGCCGGGAATTTCAAGGGATTTGCAGTTGGGATCAATATCCATGAAGGTCAGCTTCGAGGTGGGTGCGAAAAAATCGCGCCACATACGAAGTGATCCACCCTTGAAGACCCCGATTTCCAGGAAATTGACCTTCTTTCCCATCCAGGGGCCCAGTTTATTGTCATAGACGCCCGCATAATGCGCCATTTTGTACAAGGGCTTCTCGTCAGTTCGCCCCATGTAATTGGCAAAATAATTCCTGGTGGTGGACATCACTATTCTCCGGCGGTGGGGCAATCCGCCGAAAGCTAACCACCCGGCGGACCTTAATCAATGTCAAAAGCCGTGCCGCTGTGCGCCGTGGGAGCAATGGTCTTGCATCGTCGGGATTGGGTGGCGTATTGCCCGCAGGGAGCATTGTTCGAGTGTGTGAGCGGGTGACCCGATGACGGCCAAAACCTATTTCGACGATCTGGCCGTGGGCGAGGTGCAGCGCTCAAGGACCCTGACGGTGGAGCGCGAGGCGATGCTGGATTATGCCCGCCGCTACGATCCCTGGGATTTCCATGTGGATGAGGATGCGGCGGCGCAGACCCATTTCGGCGGCCTGATCGCCAGCGGCGGCTACACGATCTCGCTGTCCTATATCCTGGGTCACGAGACCATGGCCAAGGAGGGCCGGCCCTGGGCCTTTCTGGGCGGGTTTGACTGGATGCTGAAATTCCAGAAGCCAGTGCGGTCGGGCGACGCGTTGACCCTGACCGACACGATCCTGGACCTGACCCCGTCGCGCAAGGGCGGGCGGGGCATCGTGAAGTTTCGCCGGGAGATGTGGAACCAGGCGGGCGAGGTGGTGCTGTCGATTGATATTGTGGGGCTGGTGGCGGCGCGAGGGTGAGGACCGATACGCCCGCATAGACTGTATTTTAACCAATGGCGCATTAACCTTGGTGCAACGCAGCAATCAAGGACACAGACCATGGACCGCGCCCGCGCCGCCCTGACCGCCTTTCGTGCCAACCCGGACACGCTGGACGATCTCTACCGCGCCATCTGTCAGGATATTGTGGAGCATGTCGGGTCCACCCGCGCCTCCATCTGGCTGTTCAATGGCGTGAAGGACGCCATCATCAGCCAGTGCCTGTTTGACAGCCGCGACGGTACCTTCAGCGGTGGCGTCACCCTGTCGGAAGATGATTTCCCGCAATATTTCGACGCCATCAAGCGCGACCTGAAGATCGTGGCACCGGATGCCGAGCATCACCCCGCCACCTCCTGCTTTGACGAGATCTACTTCACGCCGCTGGATATCCGCTCCCTGCTGGATTTCGTGATCCTGGAAGGGGCCAGCCCCATCGCGGTTCTGTGCTGCGAGCATTGCGGCGTGATCAAGGACTGGACCGACGCGGATGTGAAATATCTGCACCAGATGTCGGCGGTGCTGGGCATGACGTTCAAGGTACGGGCCAAGGCGGGGTAACCGGCACCATCGCGTTACAATCAAGCAGCGCGGGATGTTTTCCATTTCGCAATGAATTCAGTTGGTAACGCCGGGGTAACGCTGCTTGCGCCCGCCCCGGCGGCCCTCCCATGATCCCCCCGGTTTTGATCCAACGGGGGGATTTCATCATGTCGCGTCTGGTCCGTGTATCCGCGTTCGCCTTTCTGGCCCTGTCCGCCGGCGGGCTGCTGGGGGCCTGTTCCATCAATGTCAATGACGGGGAGTATGAGCATGGCAAGTACCATGCGCCCCGCACCGCCACCGATATCTGCCGGCGCGAGGTGGACCGGTCGTTCGGCGACCGCTATCGCATCGCCTTCGACCTGCCGGAACTGTCGACCAATGGCAATGTCCAGACGGTGCAGCAGCCCTTCACCATGGCCAGCCGCAAGGACGCGTTCGAAGCGCCGCAGCGCCGGACCCTGCGCTGCACCATCACGGACGGGGTGCTGACGCAGGCCGTGCCAAACTGACGTTACCGACCGTCAGCCGCCATGGGTGGGGCCCAGATGCTCCGCCAGGAAGCTTTCCAGCTTCTTCAGCGTGGTGATGCGATCCCCAGCGGCGGTCAGCCAATGGCTGCCCTTGGGGAGCAGCACCAGTTCATGCGGCTTACCGGCCGATTTCAGCGCCTCCGCCATCCGCACCGACTGTTCCGACGGAACGACGGTATCATCCTCTGCATGGATCAGCAGCAGCGGCACGCCGATCCGGTC
>CALRNG020000150.1:0-8155 GCA_943369495.1 Rhizobium sp. Q54 | reverse complement strand
GGAACGTCAGAGAAGGCAACTGAACTCGGTAACCCAGTCCTACGTATACCAAATGTTGTTGGTGGGTCTATCGACTGCTCCGACCTGAAGTATGTTAGCTTAGGTGATGCAGAATTCCAGCGGTTGAGACTAAAAAATGGTGACATTCTCTTTGTCCGTACTAACGGAAATCCTTCTTATGTTGGCCGTAGTGCGGTTGTCGATCAGACACTGGCGGATCAGCTTGAGCGACCTCTAGATCAGATTGTATACGCATCATACTTGATCCGCGGGCGACTAAAATTGGATCAAATAAATCCTGTCTTTGTGCAAGCTTTTCTGTCCTCTGATGTGGGGAGAAGGGCCTTGATGGAGCGGGCTCGTACATCGGCGGGCCAATACAACATTAATACCGAGGGGCTGGCAGCCATCCCCATCCCCATCCCCCCCCTATCCCTCCAACAAGCCTTCGCCGCGCGCGTGCGCGGCATTGAGGCGTTGAAGGAAAAGCACCGCGCCCATCTGGCCCAACTCGACACCCTGTTCGCATCCCTGCAACATCGGGCGTTCAGGGGTGAGTTGTAGGGCGGCATGGGGCCAATGGCCCCATTTCCTTATCCCGCCTTGGGGGCTGGGATCAGGAAACGCACGTCGTCCAGGGATAGCGGCGTGTGGTCGCTATCAATGAACTGAAACGACACGATCACCCCCGGCCAGCAGCGTTTGCCGATCGTGCCGCCCAGATCGCCCTCGATCCTCCGGGCTTTCTCCGGGAACCAGCAGATCACCCCATGGGTGGCGGGCATGGCCGTGTTCTGCGGTTCCGCTGTCAGCAGTGTCAGCACGGCTTCCACCTCTGTCGCCACGTCCGCCACCGACACCAGTTCCCCCCTTGATGCCGTGGGGGGCATGCTGGGAACCAGAAAGGTGACGGCAACACGCTGCGACGTGCCGTCAAGGTTGCATCTGGCATCGGCAAACGATGACAGGATGAAGGCGGCCGGCAGTCGGTCCCGTGCCTTCGGGGGGAAAAAGCACTGCTTGGCCTCGATCAAAAGGTCCAGGTCGCCATTTTCCTGGGCCACCCACAGGTCGGTTCGCCCGCGATAGATGCCGCCCCTGGCATCTCCGTTCTGGTGGCCATCGGTTTTCGATGACGTAAATTCCTCCATCACCAGCCAATCGCATTTGGCGAAGGCCGTGGCCAGGAGCGACAGTGACGCCCGCTCATTATAATAATATGGCAGGTCCCCGGTCCCCTCATAATACTTCATATAACGATCCATGTTATGGATAAAGGCCCGCGCGACGTCTTCCAGGCACGAAAGTGTTGGGGGGAATTTCCAAGGTTCGGTCATGGTATCCTGCTTGTCTGCAATTCTTGCGAGCCGAATATTGTCGTAATTCCCTCAATTTGTCATTGTCTTTTCGCCGTTTCGTAGGGCGCGCACAGGGGCAGGGCTCCGGCGCGGGCGTGTGCAATGTCGGCGGGAGGAGGGTGCGTTGTCCCCAAACCCTTGCATTGACGCCCTGGTTGTATAACCATCCGCCGTCAAGGGAGTGGGATGCATGTCGCAATTCGCCTTTCTGAAAGCAGAATTTCCCCAGCTGCATGTGGCGGTGTCCCGGGCGGAGGCGTTGGGGCTGCGCGATCCGCGGGCGGCCTGCTTTTATGGACGGCTGGCGCTGGAGGAGATGGTCCGCTGGCTGTACGAGCATGATGGCAAGCTGCGCTCTCCCTTCAACAACAATCTGGACAGCCTGATCCACGAGCCCAGTTTCCAAGGCCTGCTGGGGTCCGCCCTGGTCACCAAGGCGCGGCTGGTGAAGAACCTGGGCAACAAGGCCGCGCATGAGGGGCGGACAACGATCCCGACAGAGAGCGCCGTCACCACCCTGCGCGAACTGTTCCATCTCTGCTATTGGCTGGCCCGCACCTATGGGCGCGATACGAGGCTGTCGGCCGCGATGCAGTTCGACGCCGCCCTGCTGCCCCGCCCGGCGGCGAAGGGCAGCGTGGTGCCGGTGGCGGAATTGCAGCGCATCGCCGCCCAGCTGGAAGAGGCGGAGAAGAAGCGCGCAGAGGCCGAGGCTGCCCGCCTGATCAGCGAGGAACAGCGCCAGCGCGAACAGGCCGAGCGGGCGGCGCTTCTGGCGGAAATCGCCCGGCTGAAGGCCGCCAATACCGCCGTTCCCGACCCGCATGATTATGATGAGGCGGCAACCCGCGACGCCTATATCGACCTGTTGCTGCGCGAAGCCGGGTGGACACTGGATCAACCGCGCGACCGTGAATATCCCGTCACCGGCATGCCGACGGCGTCGGGGCAGGGGCGCCCCGATTATGTGCTGTGGGGCGATGACGGGCGGCCGTTGGCGGTGGTGGAGGCCAAGAGCACGCGCAAGGATGCCCGCGTGGGCCAGCAACAGGCCAAGCTCTACGCCGATTGTCTGGAAAGGATGACGGGGCAGCGGCCCCTGATTTTCTACACCAACGGCTATGAGCATTGGCTGTGGGATGATTGCCGCTATCCGCCGCGTCCCATCCAGGGGTTCTTGACACGGGAGGAGATGGCGCGGGCCATTCAGCGGCGCAGCAACCTGAAACCCCTGGCCAGCCTGGAGATCGACCGCGAGATTGCCGGCCGCGCCTATCAAACGCGCGCCATCCGGCGTGTGGCCGAAAGTTTTGAGCGCGACAATCAGCGCCGCGCCTTGCTGGTCATGGCCACCGGTTCAGGCAAGACGCGTACGGTCATCGCCCTGGCTGACCTGCTGATGCGGGCCAACTGGGCCATGCGGGTGCTGTTCCTGGCCGATCGCCAGGCGCTGGTGAAGCAGGCGGTCAATGCCTTCAAGAAGTTCCTGCCGTCCGGCGCACCGGTCAATCTTCTGGAAGACAAGAACCAGACGGGGCGGGTCTATGTTTCGACATATCCCACCATGATGGGGCTGATCGACCGGGCGGCGGACCCGGCTGATCCTGATCGTAAACGCTTTGGCCCCGGCTATTTCGACCTGATCATCATCGACGAGGCGCACCGGTCCGTTTACCGCAAATATGGGGCCATCTTTGACTGGTTCGATGCGGCCCTGATCGGTCTGACCGCCACCCCGCGCAACGAGGTGGACCGCGACACCTATCGCCTGTTCAGCCTGCAGGACGGCGTGCCCACCGATGCCTACAGCCTGGAAGAGGCGGTGGATGACGGGTTCCTGGTGCCACCCAAATCCGTCTCCGTGCCCCTGCGTTTTCAGCGGGAAGGCATCCGCTATGACCAATTGTCGGAGGAAGAGCGCCAGGCCTGGGAGGAGGTGGACTGGGACGAGGAAGGGGCCATCCCGCGTGAGGTGGAGGCCGGCGCCATCAATAAATGGCTGTTCAATGCCGACACCGTGGACAAGGTGCTGGAACACCTGATGACCCATGGCTTGAAGGTGGCGGATGGTGACCGGCTGGGCAAGACCATCATCTTTGCCAAGAACCACAAACATGCGGAATTCATTGTCGAGCGGTTCGACACGAACTATCCGCATCTGCGGGGCAGCTTCTGCCGCGTCATCGACAATCAGGAACGGTTTGCCCACACCCTGATTGATGATTTCAGCGTCGCGGCCAAGGCCCCGCATATCGCCGTGTCGGTCGATATGCTGGATACCGGCATCGACGTGCCGGAAGTGGTGAACCTCGTCTTTTTCAAGATTGTCCGGTCGAAGACCAAGTTCTGGCAGATGCTGGGCCGGGGCACACGGCTGTGCCCCGATCTGTTCGGACCGGGACGCGACAAGGAATTCTTCTATATCTTCGATTTCTGCCAGAACCTGGAATTCTTCAACCAGAACCCGGCAGTGGCCGATGGTGCCGTGGGCGAAAGCCTGGGCGGGCGGCTGTTCCATGCCCGGCTGGCCCTGATCGCTGAACTGGACCAGCGTTTGCCGCCGGCGGCGGCCACAGCCCCCGCAACGGGCTTTGCCGAACCGCCCGCCAGCTTTACCCATGAAGGGGCAGTGCCGGACCAGACGGACGCGTTGCGCAGCGTGCGCGATGATCTGGCCGAACGGCTGCGGCAGGAAGTGGCGGGGATGACGCTGGACAATTTCATCGTCCGGCCCCACCGGCGGGTGGTGGAAACCTATGCTGTCGCCGATGCCTGGACCCGATTGGGGCCAGAGGAACGGCACGCACTGCGCCCGCTGGCCGGGCTGCCATCGGGGTTGGAGGATGGGGAACCGGAAGCGCGGCAGTTCGACCTGCTGATCCTGCGCGCGCAACTGTCGCTTTTGCAGATGGACCGCAGCTTTACCGGCCATCAGCGCCGGATCATCGATATTGCTGGCCTGCTGGAAGAACTGTCGAATGTGCCCATGGTTGCCGCTCATCTGGGCTTCATCCTGGAAATCCAGTCTGATGAATGGTGGCAGGATGCCACCGCCCCCATGCTGGAAACCGCGCGCCGACGGCTGCGCGACCTGATCAAGCTGATTGAGGTGAAGAAGCGCCCCGTCATCTATACCGACTTCGTGGATGAGATCGGAACGGGTCAGGAGATCACGCTGCGCGGCATTCCCATCGGCACCGATCTGGAACAGTTCCGCAAGAAGGCCCGCAGCTTCCTGCGCGCCCATCAGGACCATATCGCGATCGCCAAACTGCGCCGCAACGAGCCACTGACCCCAACCGATCTTGCCGAGTTGGAGCGCATGCTGATTGAGGAAGGGGCCGACCCCGGCAGCATGGACCGTATCCGCGCCGATGGCGGCCTGGGTCTATTCGTGCGCTCGCTGGTCGGGCTGGACCGGGAGGCCGCCAAGCACGCCTTTGCCGGGTTCGAGGCGGGGCGAAAGCTGACGGCAAATCAGCTGGAATTCCTGAATCTGATCATTGAGCACCTGACCGAACGCGGGGTGATGGAACCATCCGCCCTTTATGACAGCCCTTTCACCGACATGAACCCCCTAGGCATCAGTGGGGTGTTCGGTGCCGACAATACGGCTGAGGTGATCACTATCCTTGAAGCCGTTCGCCGGTCCGCCGCAGCATGACCGCGATCTACATGCGGTTTTATACAATTTAGATTGCGGGATTATCTGAGATTTCTTCATTTTAGACATACGCAGAGAGCGTTTCAGCACCAAAATTCCACGCCGGATCAAAGACTTATACCGGACGCTTGGGCCGCCGCCGCGCCAGTCGGCGCGGATACCACCGGTCAAGATTTTTGACCGGTGGTTCTATACCAGCGTTCGTCACTCCTGACCTGTCAGGAGTGACGGCCCCGGCGGCACGGGATGCCGACCCGGCCAAGCCGCCGTCGTGAGTATGAAGGGCAGGCCTCACGCCCGGGACACATTCAGGGCTGCGCCGATGCGTGACCTGACCGTTTCGGGCTCTTCGGCCACAGCAAGCGCCACCGCGCGAAGGGCAAAGCGCGCACCGTGCAACTGGTCGATCAGGGACATCACAATGCCAAGGGCGGCTTCGTCCAGGTCGAGGTCGTCGGACAGCTCGCACAGAAGGCGCAGGCGGGCGATGTCGATCTGGCGAAAGAGCGGACCTGTGTTGCTGTGCGCGGGGACCACGGCGCTGGCCGCGATGAAGCCGGTCAGGCGATCACGGGTCAGGCCCGTGGTCATGGCGACAACGTCGTCTTCGGTCAGGTATGGGGTCATCAGACAGCCTCTGCCAGAAGGGTGGCGCGCGGATCATGGGATGCGGTCTTCCGCCATTCAGTCAGGAAGTCGCGTAACGGGGCGTCGATCACGGTCGGGGCGACAATCCGAATCTTGACCCGTTGATCGCCCCTTCCGGCACCTTCGGGTTTGACGACGCCGCGCCCGCGCAGGCGCAGGGTCTGGCCGGAACTGGTGCCAGGCGGGATGGTCAGGCTGACCGGGCCCGCAATCGTCGGGGCCTGGACCTTGGCCCCCAGGATCGCCTCGTCGATGGAAATGGGCAGGGTGACCAGGATGTCGGCACCGTCCCGCCGGAAGACCGGGTGCGGACGCAGGGACATTCTGATCAGCGCGTCACCGGGCGGTCCGCCGCCGAAACCGGGACTGCCCTTGCCGCGCAGGCGCAGGGTCTGGCCGCCTTCGGCCCCTGCCGGAATCCGAACCGAGACTTCGCCCGCGTCGCCCAGGGTCATGCGCATGTCGCCCCCCCGCACCGCATGCAGAAACGGCACGTCGAGCGAGAAGCGGAGGTCGCGCCCCGGGGTAGCGAAGCCTTCAGCCCCTCTGCCGCGCTGGCGCAGGATTTCGGCAAAGATATCGCCCGGGTCTTCTGCGCCGAAAGGTGACTGGAACCCTTGCCGGGCTCGGTAGGCGTTGCCAGGGGTGTCCGCAAAGTCGCGGTAATACTGCCGGGGCGGCTGTTCGGAGCCCGAGGCGTCGATCTCGCCCGCGTCATACCGGGCCCGGGTGGCTGGGTCCTTCAGAAAGCCATAGGCCGCGCTGATGTCCTTGAACCGCGCCTCGGCGGTCGCGTCATCGGGGTGCAGATCAGGATGGTGGGCGCGCGCAAGTTTGCGGTAGGCCTGTTTGATCTCGTCGGCGGTGGCGGCGCTTGACAGGCCAAGGGCAGCGTAGGGTTCAAGCGGCATGTGTCCGTCATCTCGATTTCTGGGGACCAGAGCGGCCGTTCGCACGGCCCCGGCCGGATCGCCCCAATGTCACACGGAGGGCAGGCGGTTTCGCTGATCCAGATTAGCGCCCGCGCCATTGCGGAGGACTAAGTTGCCCCTCAAAGCCACATATTCACCGAACCGGGCCGACCGGACGGGTTAGGCGCACAATCGCACGTCGGGTGCCCCGGCACCTTGCCAGAGAAACGAGGTTCGTCATTCCGGATCGTCCCACCCCTGCGCTGGCGTTGCCCCCTGTGAAGCCGGCTGCCCTGCTTCTTCCCGTTGTCTTACCAAAGCCGCCGGAGCTTGTTCCCATGGTCGTGGAAACCGGTTGGCGCTGGTGGATCTGGGCGGTGGGTGCCGTGCTGGCTGCGGTTCTTGGCGGGCTAATCTGGGTGCAGCCCTGGGCGGCCGCGGTGGCGGAGGTGAAGGTGGACGTAGTGGCCTTTGGTCCGGTGTCGCGGGTCCTGGCGGTGAACGGGCGCGTGGCAGGCGAGGTCTCGGTCGAAGTGCGCCCGCTGGTCAGTGGCACGCTGCTGGACGTGCGGGTGTTCGAGGGCGATGTCCTTGAGGTCGGGCATGTCCTGGCGACAGTCGACCCGGCGACACAGGCAGCGGTGGTGAGGCAGGCCTTGGCGGGTTTGAATGCAGCCTTGGTGGCGCAGGCCGACGCGCGGTCGATCTATGCCCGGACAAAGGCGCTTGGCACCAATGCGGCGCGGGTCGTGCTGGAAAGCGCGGCCCGGTCGGCACAGACAGCGGCGCAGGAGGTGGCCCGGATGACGGCCCTGCTGGAACAGGCGCAGATCCAGCTTTCCCGCTTCACCATCCGGGCGCCGGTCGCGGGGTCGGTCCTGGCGTTGACAGCGGAGCCGGGGCAGACCGTGGAACCGGTCAGCGTGCTGATGACGATTGCCGATCTTGGGCAATTGGTTGTCGAGACGGACGTGGACGAGAGCTATGCCACCCAGATCCGCGTAGGCCAGCCAGCCACGCTGCAACTGGCGGGCGAGACCGAGGTGCGGCCCGGCCATGTCAGCTTCGTGTCGCAGCAGGTGGACGTGGCCACGGGCGGTCTGACGATCAAGCTGTCGGCAGAGGTGCCATTGACCGCCCCCATTGGCCTGACTGTCACAACCAACATCACCGTCGACGACCGCGCGGCGGCAATCACTCTACCCCGCGCCGCCATTGTCCGGGATGACACCGGGACCGGCGTGTTCGTGGTCACGGATGGCATCGCCAGACGGCACACGGTCGCCGTGATCGACTGGCCCGCTGCCCGGCTGATCGTGACCAAGGGGCTGGCGGCGGGTGATCGGGTCATCAGCGATGCAACCGGCATCACCGACGGGCAGGCCGTCACGGTCGCACCCTGATGCTCTATGCCCTGAAGATCGCCACGCGCTACCTGACGGCCAGCAAGGCGCAGACCGCCCTTCTGGTCTTCGGCGTCGCCATCGGCGTCTTCATCTTCATCTTCATGTCGGCGCTGATCGGCGGGCTGGCCGAGTTCATCATGGCGCGCACTGCGGGAGACATGGCCCATA